>CANHHZ010000072.1 GCA_947460275.1 Sphingobacteriaceae bacterium
CAAGGGTTTGGATTTTGATAATGTAAGTTTAATTGGCGTAATTAATGCCGATACTTTATTAAATTACCCAGATTTTAGAGCTTTCGAGCGCAGCTATCAATTGTTGTCGCAAGTGGCGGGTAGGGCAGGCCGAAGAGAAAAACAAGGCAAAGTGGTTATACAAGCCTATGATGATTCGCACCGCATTATTAAACAGGTAGTAGCCAGTGATTATGAGCAAATGTATGCCGATGAAATGGCCGAACGCAAACAGTTTAATTATCCGCCTTTTTGTCGCCTCATTTTTATTTATGTAAAACATAAAGATGCCAGTGTGCTTAATGTTGCCGCTCAAAGTTTGGCAAACGCCTTAAAAGCGCAATTGGGCAACAGAATATTGGGGCCAGAACAACCACTTGTTTCTCGCATTCGCAACTATTACATCAAACAAATTATTATCAAAACAGAGAAAAACGCCGCTATCCAAAAGGTAAAGGTTGTGGTAAAAAACACCATCAAAGATTTTAATGCGCAAAAAGATTTTAAAAGCGTAATTACACAAATAGATGTAGATCCTTATTAGGATTTCAGTTTTGATTTTGTGTGTTGATATTTGTTTGCCTATTCTTGTAAATAATGCTTTAAAATGGCAATTAAAAACGTTATTTTTGACTACCGATGGCCTACAAATTTATTGACAATTATAGAGAAAAAGGTGCAAGAAAAAAGTTAGTAGAACTGTTGCGCGAAAGAGGTATTACTGATGAAAATGTTTTAAAAGCAATTGGCAAAGTTCCTCGTCATTTCTTTTTTGATGAAACTTTTTGGAACCAAGCTTACAGAGACATCGCTTTCCCGATAGGCGATGGACAAACCATTTCTCAGCCTTATACAGTTGCTTATCAAACTGAATTATTGCACATTACCAAAGATGATAAAGTGTTGGAAATTGGAACGGGCTCGGGCTATCAAACTTGTATTTTAATGGAGTTAGGAGCAAACGTTTACACCATAGAACGCCAAGCTAATATTTATAACCGTACCCTAAAAGTATTGCCCGGCATGGGTTATATGGCTAATTTTTTTCTTGGTGATGGCTCTAAAGGAATAGCCGAACATGCGCCTTATGATAAAATTATAGTAACTGCAGGTGCGCCATTTGTCCCCGAAATATTGCTTAAACAATTAAAAATTGGCGGTATATTGGTTATCCCAGTAGGGGATGAAAAAACCCAAAAAATGATCACCGTAATCCGTGTGAGTGAAAATGATTACGATAAAATTGAACTAGATACATTTAGGTTTGTGCCTCTGGTAGGCGATCAGGCTTGGTAGGAGGTTGAGTTAGGAGTTTTGAGCTTGGAATATCAAGTATCAAGAAAATATCCTACACTTTCATTGCCCTATCCATCTCTCTCTTGCTTTCTCTATCTTTAATGCTATCGCGTTTATCGAATTCTTTTTTACCTTGGGCTAAGGCAATTTCAATTTTTGCAAAGCCTCTTTCGTTGGTAAAAATACGCAAAGGAACAACGGTATACCCTTTTTCTTCGCCCTTACTTCTTAATTTTTTTAGTTCTTTCTTTTTTAACAGCAATACTCTATCTCTTTTAATGTCGTGATGATAGAAAGAACTGTGGCTGTATTCTGAAATATGCAAATTTCTAACATAAAGAACATCACCAATAAACGTACAAAATGCATCGGTCATGTTGGCTTTTCCCTGTCTAATCGCTTTAATTTCAGTGCCTAACAAAGCAATTCCTGCTATAAAGCTTTCTAAAATGTGATAATCGAAATAGGCTCTTTTGTTTTTGATTTGAATATCGTTCTTCATCATATTTTGCTAATATCTGAAAGAAAAGCCGATAAAATAAACTTTATCTGTGTTTTTAGTAATCCCAAGGTTAAAACGGATGTTCAAGCTTTATGTTTTTTTGTGCTAAACAAGTAATTAAGCTAGGGTCTTTTCATGTTATTTTACAATAAATACGGGGATGTTTACTTTATGTCGCACGGCGTTAACGGTGGTGCCAAAAATTAAGTCTTTTAATCCTTTATGGCCATGTGCGCCCATTACCAATAATTCTAATTTGTTTTGTGTAGCAATTTCGGCAATTGCTTTAGCTGTGTTTCCAAATCCAACTAAAGGTGTGGCCTCGTAGCCTAACTCTAAAAGATTTGTCTTGTATTTTTCTAAATTATCAATATCTGTTTTTGTTTCATGATCCATTGCTTTGTTGCCATGGTAGCTAGCCGCTGCAGTTTCTACAATGTGTATCAAATAGTAATGTGCTTCTTTTCCGCCTTGCGTAAGTGCGTGTTTAATGGTGTTTCTATCGTTTTTAGAAAAGTCTACGGTAATGCCAATTTTCTTATAGTTAATTTGATCTACAGCATCAATGGCTAGCGCTTCGCCATGTGGCACATTTCCACTTCCAATTTTTTTGCTTATTAAAGGGTAAACAAAAATAAAAATTAACAGTAATGCTGTTAAAATTGCAATCGGGATAACCAAGGCGTAAATATACCATCCATTGGAAGTTTGTATCCAATGGCTAATTTCCTCAATCACCAATTTTATATTTAAGCTTATGATTACGATAGCGCTTAACCAAGCCAATACTTTTACCCATGTTTTAATGGTAAAATCTTTCATTTCATTTTTGTTTGAAGTGAGATGAATGAGTGGAATAATCGCAAAACCTAGTTGTAAACTTAGTACAACCTGACTTAATATCAGTAAACTGCCCAGTGCGTTTTCGCCAAAAAATAAAATGGTAAAAAAGGCGGGTAAAATGGCTAATAATCGTGTAATTAGTCTACGTAACCAAGGTTGTATGCGCAAATTTAAATGTCCTTCCATAATAATTTGCCCAGCTAAAGTACCTGTAACGGTAGAGCTTTGGCCCGCGGCAATTAAGGCAATAGCAAATAGTGTAGGGGCAACGCTTCCAAAAATATGGCTTAGCAAACGGTGTGCATCTTGTATTTCTGCTACTTGATGAAATCCGTTTTTAAAAAAGGCGGCAGCAGCTAAAATTAAAATGGCGGCATTTACAAAAAATGCTAAGTTTAGTGCTACAGTAGTGTCTATAAAATTAAATTTAATGGCCTCTTTAATGCCTTGGTGGTCGCGTTTAAATTTTCTAGTTTGTACCAAGGAAGAGTGCAAATACAAATTGTGTGGCATTACTGTGGCTCCAATAATGCCAATGGCGATATAAAGTGCATCTCCGGTTAAGAAAGAAGGCTCAAAACCTTTGGCAATTTCTTTTAAAGAAGGTTCTACGATAAACATTTCTATCAAGAATGAAACACCCACGATAAACACCATTGAAACAATAAAAGCTTCCAATTTTCTCATTCCTTTGTTAAAAAGAAAGAGTAGTAAAACAGTGTCGAAGATGGTAAGAGATACGCCCCATATCAAAGGCAGGTGAAATAATAAATTTAAGCCGATGGCCATGCCTATTATTTCAGCCAAATCGCAGGCGATGATGGCTGTTTGCGCTAAAACAAATAAAGGAAAGTTAACCCAATTTGGATAGGCATTTCGAGAAGCTTGCGCCAAATCTAATCCTCTAACAATACCCAAACGGGCACTAAGCGATTGTAAGAGTAGCGCAATGAGGTTTGACATGAGCAAAACCCATATCAGTTGGTAGCCAAATTGGCTTCCACCAGCAATATCTGTGGCCCAGTTGCCTGGATCCATGTAACCTACGCTTACCAAATAGGCGGGGCCGATAAAACTAAAAATTTTTCGCCATCCTTTATGTTTTGTAGTGTTTACACTTTCGTGAACTTCGCTTAACGATTGTTTTTGAGCCATTATACTAGTTTTTTTATTAATATATGCTTGGCCAATTCTTTGCTGATGTTGATGTACTGTTGATCTACCAATAGCTCTGCAGAGCTGTCAAATGCGCTAATCTCTATTAGTTTTATTGTTTTCCCCAAAATTAGTCCCAATTTTTCGAGGTGTTTTAAAAATGCTGTCGAGTGCTCGCTTACACCCATTATTGTTCCGCTTTCATTGTCTTTTAACTGATTTATTTTCACAAAACCCAAGCTCTCAAAATTTCCATCTTTATCGGGAATGGGGTCTCCGTGGGGGTCTACCTTTGGAAAGTCTAAAAATTCATTTAAGCGCTCTACCAATAAATTTGATTTAATGTGCTCTAGCTCTTCTGCTACATCATGTACTTCATCCCACTTAAAATTTAGCTTTTCTACCAAAAACACTTCCCAAAGCCTATGTCTTCTAACAATGTTAATTGCAGCAAGTTTGCCTTTTTGTGTTAAATTTACGCCTTGATATTTGGTGTAATCAACTAATGCTTTGTCGGCCAGTTTTTTAAGCATATCCGTAACCGAAGCGGCTTTGGTTTGTATGCGCTCTGCAATCGCATTTGTTTGTACTGGGTTGCTAATTACAGACAAATGGTAAATTATTTTAAGATAGTTTTCTTCGGTGTAGGATTGCATTTTTGTAACTCTAATTTATAATTTAGACAAATCTAAAAATTAAATTATAAAATAAAAAGCATTTTTTTGTAGTTTTTTTAGAATAAAATTTGGCTAATAAACATTTCTGTTTTAACTTTGGTTACAATCACTATTTTAATTATGGCTTCATCAGAACTTGACAAAATCGATTTTAAAATTCTTAAATTGCTACAAGAGAACGGAAGGATTACCAATTTACTTTTATCACAAGAAATAGGTTTATCTCCTGCACCAACCTTGGAGCGTGTGCGCAAGCTAGAAATGTCTGGGTACATTAAAAGTTACCACGCTTTGGTAGACGAGGAAAAATTAGGTTTAGGTATAAAAACCTTTATTCAAATACAGCTCGATTTTCATAAAAATAATACGATACAAACGTTTTTAGATGAGGTAAACCAAATTAAGGAAATTACCGAATGCCATCACGTTACTGGTCAGGCCGATTTTTTATTGAAGGTTTATGTAAATGATATTAAGTCTTATGAACGCTTAATTATGGATAAAATAAGTAAAATTTCTGTAGTTAAAACCTTTCAAACCATGATGATTATGTCCACTACCAAAAAGGAACTGATTGTGCCTTTGGAATATTAATCTTAAATTTTTCTTTTAACAGATTATTTGCCAATTTATAGGTTTTAATCCTTCTTTTTCTAGAATTTGGTTACATTCTTTAAAATGATTGCAACCAAAAAAACCACGATGTGCCGAAAATGGCGAAGGATGTGCTGCCTTAAGGATGTGGTGTTTTTGATGATTTATTAAACTCTCTTTTTGCTGGGCATGTTTGCCCCATAACAAAAATACAATTCCATTTTTTTGTTCGGATAAAGTAGTAATTACATGATCTGTAAAAGTTTCCCATCCTCTTTTTTGGTGTGAGCCGGGTTCGCTAGCTCTAACCGTAAGTGTTGCGTTTAACAAAAGTACGCCTTGATCTGCCCATTCGGTTAAATTACCGTGGGTGGGTTTCTTAAAGTTGTTATATTCTAAGGCAAGTTCTTTGTAAATGTTTTTTAAAGATGGGGGAATGGCAACGCCTTTTTGCACCGAAAAAGACAATCCGTGTGCTTGATTGACGCCATGGTATGGATCTTGACCTAAAATAACAACTTTAATTTTATCAAAGGGGGTATGGTTAAAAGCGTTGAATATATCGCTAGTTTTAGGGTAAACAATAAATCCTTTTTGCTTTTCTTCAAGCAAAAAGGATTCTAATTCTTTCATGTACGCCTTGTCTAGCTCGTTGCCTAAAACTTTTAACCAACTTGCTTCAATTGAGGCCATATTATTTGTTTTTAGCTGTCAATTTTAATATGTCTTTTTCTAAGGTTTCTTTCGGACTTTCTACAATCCGGCCAATTTCTTCTCCTTTTTTGTTGCTGAATATAAAAGTAGGGACATGTTCGATGTTCATATTATCTATTAAACCATTTTCTGCTTTTTTCAGCCCATCTACAGCAATAAACGTAAGATTTTCTGTTGGTAGATTTAACTGGTCTATTATTTTTAAAAAACGAGGAACTTGAAATTTACTGTCATCACACCAAGTACCTAAAACAATAGTTATTTTAGTGCCTTTTAAAGCTTCACCTAGCTCTTTTAAAGCTGCAGAATCTACTTTATAATAGTTATAATTAAGATCATAACTTTCCTTAAACTCAGGAAAACTGGTTAGCGCTGCTCTTGTACATTTATTAATCATTACTTCTTTGTGCTTATTTGGATCTTCTATTTTTTTGTTTAACTCTTGTTGAGCCTTTGCATTTACTGCAAATAATAAAATTAAAACAGCGATGAAATTTTTCATTCTAATATTTTTTTGGTTAAATTATAAAATTAAACTTAATTTTTGGTATTTAAACCCGATATTTGTGTAAATATATTTTATAACCATGTCAAATTTATTACGTCTTATTATAGGTTTTGTTTTTGTTGGTGCCGCAGTTGCCCTGATGATTTTTCAATTTTGGGGTTGGGGAAGCTTACTGATTTTCTTAAGTATCTGTGTTTTTATTACCTATTTTTACAACGAAAATATGTTAATTGCGCAATGGTATTTGCGTAAAGAAAACATGCCAAAAGCCGAACAGTTTTTAAATAGAATTAAAAATTACGAGAAAGAACTTAACCGCATTCAACATGGTTATCATAACTTATTATTGGGCTTAATTGAATCTAGAAAAGCCCCAATGAAATCGGAAAAATTCTTTAAGTTAGCATTGAGTCAAGGTTTACACATGGACCATAACGTTGCATTGGCTAAACTAAGTTTGGCAGGTATTGCCATGGCTAAAAGAAACAAACGCGAAGCGCAAATGTACTTGACAGAGGCTAAAAAAGCTGATAAAAATAAATTATTGGCCGATCAAATTAAACAAATGAAAGACCAAATGGTGATGATGGATAAACAACAGGTAAGATATACCCGTTAATCCAATCAATTTAATCTTGTAATAAAAATCCGAAAACACAATTTTCGGATTTTTTATTTTTCATCTAAACGGTCAAAGTTTTGGTTTATATCAGAAATGTTTTTACTAATGATGTCTTCTTCTAAACTGCTTTCATTGTTGCAAAACATTTCTTCTACTTGTATTCGGCTTATTAACTGCCTAATGAGCGAAAAATTGAAAGCATCTTTATTCAGTTTAATACAATATTCGTTTTCGGTAATTTCTAAAATGGAGTTGATCATATAGGTAATTTTATTTACCCTAAAAATAGGAAAGGCTTGTCGATATTTATCAACAAGCCTTTTAAGTTTATGTTATGTTTTTGTTAAGGTAAAAAAGTGGTAAATCTTTATTTATGTGATAAAAACAAGCCTTCATCAGTTTTTGAAACTTTTAAAACTCCTTTTCCTGTTAAAGATTTTAGCGTAGTGTCCCATTTTTTATTGCTCCAATCGGTTAATTTTTCTTTTACTTCTGCCAAAGGTTTTTCTTCACCTTGTTTAACTAATTCAAACAATATGGTTTCATCGGCATTCATTTCAATTTTCTTTTTCTCTGGTCGCATTTGCGGAAAAAACAATACTTCTTGTATGGTTGATTGGTTGGTCATTAACATCACCAATCTGTCAATTCCAATGCCTAAACCCGAAGTAGGAGGCATACCGTATTCTAAAGCACGTACAAAGTCATCGTCCATCGCCATAGCTTCATCATCGCCTCTAGCGGCTAGTTTCAATTGCTCCTCAAAACGCTCTTTTTGATCGATAGGGTCGTTTAGTTCTGAATACGCGTTGGCAATTTCTTTTCCATTCACAAATAATTCAAAACGTTCTACTAAACCTTCTTTGCTGCGGTGTTTTTTGGCCAAAGGCGTCATTTCTAATGGATAATCGGTAATGTAGGTTGGCTGAATTAGGTTAGCTTCTACTTTTTCGCTAAACAACTCGTCTATTAATTTACCACGACCCATCGAGTCGTCTACTTCAATGTTTAAGCTTTTGCAAGTTGCTTTAATTTCTTCTTCGCTCATGGCCGAAACATCAATTCCTGTATATTTTTGAATTGATTCGTACATGGTCAGTTTTTCGTATGGGCCGGCAAAGTTAAGTTCATGTTCGCCAACTTTTACAACAGGTTTTCCGTGTATAGCTAAGGCTATTTTCTCTAAACATTCTTCCACCATGACCATCATCCAGATGTAGTCTTTGTAAGCTACATAAATTTCCATTGCGGTAAATTCTGGATTATGTGTGCGGTCCATACCTTCATTTCTGAACATTTTTCCGAACTCATACACACCATCAAAACCTGCAACAATTAATCTTTTTAAATACAGTTCGTTCGCAATGCGAAGGAAAAGTGGCATATCTAAAGTGTTGTGGTGCGTTTCGAAAGGACGAGCGGCAGCACCACCATGCACAGCTTGTAAAATTGGCGTTTCTACTTCCATCCATCCTTGGTTATCGAAGTAGTTGCGCATGGTGTTAATCACTTTAGAGCGATTAATGAATATTTGCTTGTAATCTGGGTTTACGGTTAAATCTACATAACGCATTCTATAACGCAATTCAGGATTGGTAAATCCATCATATACATTGCCTTCATCATCACGTTTTACAATAGGTAAGGGGCGTAACGATTTAGAAAGTACCGTAAATTGGGTAACGTGTACAGAAATTTCGCCTGTTTGGGTGGTAAAAACATAACCTTTTACCCCAATAAAATCACCAATATCCAACAGTTTTTTAAATACAGTATTGTACAAAGTTTTATCGTCTTCAGGACAAAGTTCATCGCGTTTTAGATAGATTTGAATACGACCTGTTGCATCTTGTAATTCTGCAAAAGATGCAGCTCCCATAATGTTTCTGCCCATAATACGGCCAGCAAGGCTAATGGTTTTATATGCAGTTTTATCTTTTTCGTAATTGGCTAATATATCTGCTGCATTGGCATTTATTTCGTATGCTTCTGCAGGATAAGGGTTGATCCCCAATTCGCGTAACTGTTTTAATGAATCGCGACGTAATAATTCCTGTTCTGATAATCCTGTACTCATTTATTTGTTTTTTGCAAAAGTAATGATTTACTAGCTATAATTGCTGTTTGAACTGATAATTAGTTTGCTTTTGGCAGAACTTATTTAGGGTTTAATCGGCCTCAACACCTTCTTGGTACATTTCATTTATTGCCTCTGCATATTTTTTTTCAACAATTCTGCGTTTTACCTTTAGTGTAGGAGTAATTTCTCCGTCTTCTATGCTAAATGGGTTGCGCTTGATTTTGAAGTTTTTGATGCGCTCAAATTTGGCCAATTCGTTCGATATTTTTTTAATGTCGCCCGCTATCCAAGCAATGATATCTTGATTAGGGATAAAATCATCACTTTCGTTAAAAAAATCGTCTTTTAAGTTAAATGTTTCTTGTAAAGTTTCTCTATTTGGGATAACTATTGCGGTGATAAATTCGCGTTTGTCGCCAATCAAAAATAGTTGATCAATTTTAGGACTCTTTAAATAGATATTTTCAACAGGTGTTGGATAAATATTTTTACCATATGCATTTACAATCATGTTTTTCAACCTATC
>CANHHZ010000073.1 GCA_947460275.1 Sphingobacteriaceae bacterium
AACCTCTGCTAGCGCAAATCAACACTGTGATCGTTTTCAAAATCTTCTCCACTCCAAATTTTTTGCGCACTCCATTTGGCGGCTGGATTAGCCCAAAAAGCATGAGTTTGAGGCAAGCCTAAAGGCAAAAAGATGTTTGTACAAATATACGGGCTACCCTGATTGTTGTAATAATCGGCAATATGAGGCTGATCGCCGTATAAACCAATGGTCAACCATCCATCTTTATAGGTAGTTGGACTTTCTAAAGTTTTTTTAATAACAGCCGTTAGGGCGCAACGCACCTGCGCAGGACTAAGCTGTTTGGGCAACAAATCTTTCCAAGCCATGTTGGCCAAATGATGAAATGCCCCACCTCGGTAAATGATAGAACGCCCAGTTGCTGGATAGGTTCCATCCACATTGATCAACCTTTCTTGAATAATAGCATAACGCTCATTGCGTGCTTTAATTTTTTCGAACATGAGGTTGTAAGCGTTGGTCTTTTTGCCAATAATATCAACCAAAGTGCCCAAATAAGGATGGATAACATAGCTGTTGTAATAATCGAGCGCAAAGCTACTGCCATCTTTGTACAAGCCATCGCCAACATACCATTGCTCAAGCTGCTGCAAAGCATAATCTACACGCATCACATCCCAATCAAAGCCATATTTAGCCATAAAAGCTTCGTTAACCGCCGAAAAAAGCAACCAATTTGAAAAACCAGGTTTAAACTTACGGGTAGTGGCAATAGATTTGATCAAAAGTTGTCGACTTTTTGGGTCTAAATTTTCCCAAAGCCAAGGCGCACGTATAAAAGCCAAGGCCAAATAAGAGGCATCAACCAATTGTTGGCCGGCAATATCGTAGTTCATGAAATCTTTAGCGGTAGAATCCAAGGAGTTTTTTACCCCTGCAAGTGCCCATGCTCTGTATTGGTTCCTTAAAGCAACTTCTTCTGGAGCGCCACCTTCTAATTGCAACCACGGCGAAATTCCACTTAAAACGCGGCCAAAAACTTCAAGATATTGCACTTTAAGTCGACTTTCCTTATTGTCTATCCTGATGGACGTAACTTTAGGCATGGCTATCCTCAAACTGTCTTTTGCCAAGCTATATAGCACAGGCCTGCACATTTTATCCATCTCCTTTAACCAAAATTGCCTATCGGTAAGAGGCGTAACTTTTGTGCTTTTCTTTTGCCCAAACAACTGTGCTCCACAACAAGTGAAGATCATGAATAAAACAACGATTTTGGTTGCTAATGTTTTCATATTTTTTTCTGTGAGTTTAAAATCTATGTATTATACAATAAAAATACAACTATGCCAAAATTGGCAACAAAAGCGTTATTTCTTTTTTCCATTGAGCATTCTTTAATCTCTTCCAAATCTTCTCAAAGATTTTTAAATACCATTTAACTAATCAGTTACAAAAAAAGAGAAAGTGTTTAGTTAAAAACGAATTATAGCTGTTACCATTAATTAAAAACAACTATCCGCGTTACAGTATCTGTTTTTTTAGTAAGGTAATCATGCTTTTTAATAATTTCTTTAATTTTAATTCCAGGAGAAAAACTCACTACATTGGCTCCTCTGTCAAATAAATACTGGGTAGAAGGAACAGATGATTTTTTTTCGAAAATTTTTATCTCTGTTACGCCGGCAAAACCTAAACCCTTGTAGGAATAATAAGCCGGCTGCTTAGCTAAATCATTGTATAAACTATAAGTGCTGTCTCTTAATAAGACTTTTGTTCCTGAAGTTAAGTTCTCGTACAACTCATAACGTTTCTGATAAATGGTATGTCTGCGATTAATATTGTTTTGTACGTATGAATCAGACAACCCATAATCTCGTTCTGTTTGGTAATGATAAGTTGAATCCTGAAGGGAAAACCAAAATTCAGATTGATTAGCTCTCCATGAAGCAGGAATACCATACTCATTCATATTTTTAATATCTTGAGACGTGGAAGATCCAATGATCAATCCAGTAGATAAAATATTACGCATAGTAGAATTCATCCCTTTGTTGTAAATCAGCGGGACATAAAATGGCGCATTTTGATACCACTGTATGGTTTTGGATTTAGAAACACCATTTTCAGTAAAAGAAACTAAAATTGATTTAGTAGATATCGCATGCTTTGGCGCATTGTGTTTCTTGATTCTAATATGGTAACTATGAAGCATGTTGTTATTGCTAAACTCATAAGTCCATAAGTAATCGTTATCAAATTCCATATATCCTCTTCTCGTTACCTTAAAGGAATCTAATCTTGCTTTGTCACCTAAAATAAAAGGCACATCTTCCACCAAAAACCCATTTCTAATTTTAATCCCTGTTTTTACCGTAGGTGGCACAGGTGAGTTTGGATCATCATAAACCCAATATGGTGAGCTTTTACCCAATACGCCTGCAATAGAATCTTGCACTAAGTGAAAAGGGATGGTGGCAGAAATTGAGCCCGGAACCTCTGTCTGTAAGGAGTTTGAAGATGTTAATAAATTGCTAAATAGGGCATTAGCAAAAGTAGCAAGGTCATTATTAGCGACAGTTTCTTTATTGGTTGGAGAAGAAACATTTGATTTTTTGCAACTCGAAATAATAACGAGAACTAAAAAAAAACGGAACAATAATTTTAGTGGTTTCATGAAGGTTTATTTTTATAAAGATGTAGTTTTAATTTTTATTTGAAAAATTTTGTTCCTCAACTATTGTGTAACGGCTAGCTTTTTCACAAACATTAAGAATTAACTCTGGTAAAACAACACAATAGCGCTCGGGTTCAGTAAAATACGGTCAAATTTATTTTAACAAGTAAATTTCTATTTTAGTTAAATCCTTGGCTTTAATTTCTGGATTGAGATAATAGTCCATCATTCGCTTATCCTCAGCATTCGAAATTCTAAAAATTAAGTCTTTAGCATCTAAAGAATTGAAGAGTTTTTGATTGATTGAGCTGATGATTCGATTTCTAATTTGTCTTTGGTTATCGTACGATTTAGGATTGAGTTCGAGCAGATTATTGAGTTCTGAACTGGACATTTTTTTGTCCGCATATTTAGAAATAAATTCCTTAACCACTAGCAGTTCCTGCTCAGAAAGTTTAAATTCATCCGTCTTAAGTTTAAGTTTACGATAAATAAACAATCCTAATGCACCAATTAAAGCAATTACACCCACAATAATGAAGAGATTGTGCATGGATCCAGCATCATAAACATAGCCTACCAGAGTTCCGTTTTTAACCAAAGAATCAACCAATAAGCTATCCAGTATCACCTTGTCCTGCTTACCACTGCTTATCACACTTCTAGAAAACAAATATAAATTACGGTAATAAATCTCATTGTTCATCAAATAAAAACGGTCTTCGGTTACCTTAGACTTATAGAGCTTGTTTGTAAAAGGATCTGCGATTAAGATTTGAGTGGTTTCTTTATCAGTAAAAAAAATTAAATATTTACCTGTCCAAACGCTTCTGTACCTGTTTTTAGCATAAGTTAAAATGTCGTCGCTTAATTTCCCCTTCACCTCCCATTTTTTATGTTTAAAATCATAAATAGTAAAATAGATTTTTTTACCATCCAATACCGAGTCGGGTTCTAAATAAGCCGAAAAGAAGGCATCATTTGCTTTGGCATAACCACTAAACTTAAAATTGGTAGGGTGCGCATTGCTTTTTCCAGCTTCGTAGAGATCCCACTCACCAGTTTTTGGGTTGTAATAAGTCATTGTACTATGACGCAACCAAAAACCCTCCCCACCAACAGAAAACAAAGTGTCTTTTCTAATAAACTGGGTCGCATTAAAATTATAACCCCTAAAAAATGTTTGGTCTAATCTGTTTAATTTAAGTGTAGCAACGTGTAAACTATACAATTGACCAGTACCCGGAATCGTAATTAGCAGCGAATCAGATTGATAAAAAGTATTGACATCTAAATCCTCGGGCAAATCTTTTTTTAAACTGTCCCAAGCCTGAATTTTGCCCAATTCAACCTGATCTTTCTTCAATCCTTCTTTAACGAGCATCCCAGTTTTTATATTAATCGTATACAAGGAATGATCGGGGCCTAACCACCTGAAACCTTTGTGGACCTGCCCAAATGAGGCAAGTGTATAAACAAGAAAAAATAAAATAAAGCTTATAAATCTCATGTACTTGGATGATTGATTTCAAATATAGCTTTTGGTTGTTTAATTACCTGCAAATTTACGTGACAATATGTGACAATACGCTTGTCACACGAATTTAGATCATATTAATTGCTTAATTTATTACGTTTATCAACAATTAAGTTTTTAAATAATAAGATGAACAAATATTGCAGTGAATGTGGAGCTAAGCTCGAAGGATTAGGTAATTTTTGTGCCCAATGTGGGACCGCCATAAAGCAAACGGTAAAAAAAGAAAGAGCAATTAGCGAACCCCCAATGGCTCCTCAACCAACAGCAACAATGATTGAGACAAATAAAAATAACTTTTATAAAAAAAAGCTAATTTTTTGGTCAGTTAATGCTGCACTAGTGGTGCTCTTAAATTTATGTTTTTATTTTTTAGCCGATAATTTTTACACTGAGCCCCAGTGGTATGAAAATATTTTTACGGGCTTTTCTGTAGCGGCTACTTTATTAGCAATCCCCGCTGCTATTACCTACAGGCTGTTGTTTGGTAAACTTTCTTTCTTTGCAAACAAATTTTTTTTCGGTCTAATCTTAGCCGCAAACATTGCCATCTATTTTTTACTGGATTGGCTAGCTAACCAAGTACTTGGTTTTGGAGATAAAAACCCTATAAATTTTCATCTTGTTTTTTTTATCTCAATTTTAATGACAATTAGTGTAACCTATTTCATGTTTGACATTAAGAAATTTAAAGAAGATCATAAATCAGGTTTTTTTCTCACCTTAGGGCTCTATCTTCTTTGCCTTTTGATCTTTTTACTCCTCTATCTATAGATTACTCATAAAAAATTAGAGCTAAAAAGACTTGGTCATCAGCTTGTCGCACGTATCAAATTAAGTGATTCACCCAATTCACCTAATTGTTTTTGACAAGCCTTTGCAATTGAACTAAATTAGCCTTCCTAATTAATTTCTCTAAAGAATGAAAAAATTATCTTTTGTACTGCTCATTTTAGCTGCGGTTGCTTGTAAAAAAAATACCCCTGCCGAACCAAATACAACTCCTACTAACCCTGTTACCCCGATTGATAACAAAACTAATTATACAGGAAGACAAAATATAAGT
Source organism: Sphingobacteriaceae bacterium (assembly GCA_947460275.1). GTDB lineage: Bacteria > Bacteroidota > Bacteroidia > Sphingobacteriales > Sphingobacteriaceae > Pedobacter. The sequence goes on from CANHHZ010000073.1 coordinate 5,242, forward strand.
TTTGCCACACCCTTAATAGTAAACCAAATTTGTCCAGAAAGCATCCGAATCATCAATAACAACGGAACATACACGTTGGTTACTTCTTTTGCTGATTTATTTGGAACCACATACGATTATTTGAGGTCTTTTAGCATAGACATCAATAGTGGGTTACTAACCGAAAATACGCAAGCATTTTTAGGCGAATATAAGGAAGTTGGCTTCCCTAAAAGTCCGTTTTATTACGAAGATTTAAATGACGACGGCATCAAAGATTTATTTCTTGCTGATCACGGTAAAGAAACGCCTTCTTTAATGATCAATGGCCAGTTTCCTGGATTCGTTTCTCACTGCTTTTATGGCAAAGCCAATGGTACTTTTGCTAAAGCTCAAATTGCTGATTTGACAGATGTAAAACGATTTTACCATAATGCAGCAGTGGGCGACTTAGATGCCGACGGAGATAAGGACTTGGTAGTGCAATCATTTTCGCAAGATGAAATGACACTTTTCATTAACAATGCCGGTGCTTTAACCAAAAAAATGAACATTACGCCAAACAACCAAACGGGTAGTGTGTTCATCACCGACATCAACGGAGATAATGTGATGGACTTGATCTCTGCACCTTACATTGATCGATATCCAACACCAATTTCAGCAATTCAACGCATCAATATTTCAGGTAACAACTATACCAAAACCAATATCTCGAGCTTAAGACCTTTTGGACTTAATTACGGTGCCTACAAGGTATTCGGATTAACAAACCCGAAAAACAATAAACCCAACTTATTTTATTTTGTGGAGGGAGGAATTGGTGATCAAAAAATATTTAGATCAAAAGACACCGATTTTACGCAATTGGATGAAATTTCTGCCGTTCAAAATACAGCAGCAAGCAATGGCGTAAGAGATTATATCATCATGGATTTAAACTTTGATGGGTGGCAAGATATTTTCTTTATCACAAACCTTGGAGAAAAACTAAACGATAGAGTTTGGCTAAACAAAGGCGACAATACCTTCGAAAATTCGAAATGGGAAATTGACAACACCATTACCGATTTTTTTATACCTTTAAGCACCAACTCAAGTACTGGAAAAATTAAATTTCTTTGTTTTAACACCACAAAATCGCAAATTATAGAAATTTACACTAAAAAGTAAGGTATTCAAACTCATGAAAAAATTAATCTTATTATCCATAAGTCTACTGTTTTTTGCTGTAACCAAAGCGCAAAAAGTGTATAGCGTTGATTATGAAAACCAGGCTGATGTGAAAGTTTTTGTAGTGAATTACGAAAACCAAGCCGACTTAAAAGTATACAAAGTAAAATACGATCATCAAGCCAAAGGCAACGAGGGCAAATGGTTTTTTACCGCATATCCAAACCAAGCAAAAAAGAAAATCTACTTTGTAAAATACGAAAATCAAGCCGACGTAAAAATATACTTTGTGGCGTATGAAAATCAAGCCGGATGGCGAAAAGCTGCTAAGAAAAGTTTGTTGTACTAGAAATAGACAACATTACTTTTAAAAGAACTGGCGTTAGCTCAAGCCACAACGTGGAACTTAGAGCTAACGCCAGTAAAAAAAATCAATCTTATCCCTTTAAAGAAGCCATGTCAATTACAAAGCGGTACCGCACATCGCTTTTTAACATGCGCTCGTAAGCGTGGTTGATGTCTTGCATTTTTATCAGCTCAATTTCGGAAACGATGTTGTGCTCGCCACAAAAATTTAGCATTTCTTGCGTTTCAGCAATGCCGCCTATCAATGAACCCGCAACCGATTTACGGCCACTGATCAAAGGTATAGTCTGTAGCATAGGCTCTAATCCGCCTAAATAGCCAACCAAAACCAAAGTACCATTTACCCGTAGGGTTGGAATATAAGGATTGATATCGTGTACATAAGGTACCGTATCTATAATCAAATCAAACTGTCCTTTTGCAGCTTGCATTTGCTCCACATCTGTTGAAATAATTACTTGATCTGCACCCAATTCAATCGCATCTTTTTCTTTGTTTGGCGACCTTGAAATTAAGCTCACATTTGCGCCTAAAGCCTTGGCCAATTTAATGGCCATATGCCCTAAGCCGCCCAAACCTACAACAGCAACGTTACTGCCTTTGCCCACTTTCCAGTGCCTAAGCGGCGACCATGTAGTTATACCCGCACAAAGCAATGGCGCTGTTGCAGCTGGATCTAAATTTTTGGGCACTTTTAGCACAAAATGTTCATCTACCACAATTTTTTCAGAATAGCCACCAAAAGTACGGCCCCCACTGTGTTTGTCTTTTCCGTTATACGTTCCAGTAAACCCTGTTAGGCAATATTGTTCTAAATCTTCTTTGCAACTTGCACAGGTGCTGCACGAATCTACCAAGCAACCTACACCAGCCATATCGCCTACTTTAAACCTACTTACCCCACTGCCAACTTTGGTTATTCGGCCTACAATTTCGTGCCCCGGAACTACGGGATAAACGGTTCCGCCCCAATCGTTTTTGGCCGCATGTAAATCAGAATGGCAAACGCCACAAAACAAGATGTCTATTTCGATGTCGGTAGCTGTCAATTGCCTACGAACAATAGGCATTTGGTCTAAAGATGACTGGGCAGATTGAGCTCCGTAGGCTTTAATCGGTGTATTTTCCATATTAAAATTGTATACTGGATTTAAAAGAACGCCAAGATACATGGTATTGAGTTGAAACAACAAAAATTATTAAATAATGTTTTTAAACTGACCGATTAGAGGTGTTGATAAGGTTTGTGTTTAATTTGTAAATTTTTATTCAATTAATTGAGCGGACTTGACTTAAACTAAGTCAGCATTTACAACAGATTTTTCCTTGATTTTATTAAAATAAGTAAGAATTGGAATGTTCGGTTTACCAAAACAACAATTAGATAAAGGATTAAAAAACAATAAGTTTACAATTTGATGAAATAGGTAGACCCAATAAGAGCAATGGATTTGTGTTAATTTGTTGAACTAGAAGTTAACACGAATTAACGTGTGCAACGCTTCCCTCTAGTTAATCAAAAAGATGAAAATTAAATCTATTGCTTTAACCTTATTCACCATTGCTTCATTGGCATTTACAGCCAAAGCTCAAAAAACTATTGTAGATGTAGCTGTTGGTTCAAGTGACCACACCACCTTAGTTGCTGCAGTAAAAGCTGCCGACTTGGTAACTACTTTACAAAGTGCTGGTCCTTTCACCGTATTCGCACCTACAAATGCTGCTTTTGGTAAATTACCTAAAGAAACCGTAGCTTTTTTGTTAAAACCTGAAAACAAATCAGCTTTAGCCAAAATCTTAACTTACCACGTAGTAGCTGGCAATCTTAACGCCGCAGCTGTTGCTAAAGCAATAACTGATGCAAAAGGTTCGTTAAAATTAAAAACAGTAAGCGGTGGTATTTTAGTTGCTTCTTTAAAAGATGGCAAAGTAATTTTAACCGACGAAAATGGTGGTGTAGCTACAGTTGTGGTTACTGATCTTGTAGCCAGTAATGGTGTAATTCACGTAATTGATACAGTAGTATTACCTAAATAAGCAAATTTGTTTAATCACAAATTATCTTAAACAAAAATGGTCGCTTTCTTTACAGATGGCGACCATTTTTACTTTTAAGTAGTTTGATGGTAATGTTAAAACTTACTAAAGCCAAATTGAAACAGCGATTGGTATCGGCTATGGCTCCATTTGTTTTGTAGCGCAAAGAGTTTGGTGGTTAAGCTTAGATTTACTTCGGCAAAAGGTAATTATAAAGTAAGATACAATTGATGGCTTTATCTTCTTCATTAGCAACCATTCGTATCCTGAGATGACCCAAAATGGGGTAAAATACCATTATAAAATAGCTAGAAAATGTACCCCCTTTCAAGTTAGATGGTCACCAAAAAAGCAATGGCTTAGTATTGAGCTTAGAACCTCCAAAATCTAAGTTTTCCAGAAAATTCGTTTTTTGGTAAAAAAAATAGTGATTAAAGCCACTACCGTTGTAAAAAACACACCTCTCATTAGCCCGCCAAATGCCGTTTGGTTCAATTGATTAAGTACCAATTCGAGGTCTACGAGTCTTAAAAATGGAAGCAAAAAAAGGTTACCGGCAGTGTAAGCAATCATAGGGTTTTGTCCTACTTTACCCAAAAATAAAAACACAGATTTTAGATAGCCATTGACCTCAATTATCAT
>CANHHZ010000074.1 GCA_947460275.1 Sphingobacteriaceae bacterium
AAGCATCTACAAGTGCTTTATTACTTTGTAGGGTGCTGTCAGAAATGGCTTTGTTTATTCTTCCTAATTCTTGGTAAACAACTCTGCCAGCTCCTAAATTCATGTGTCCTACTTCAGAATTGCCCATTTGCCCAGCCGGCAATCCAACAGCTTCTCCCGATGCTGCTAACTTAGCGTTTGGGTATATTTTAAGCATTGAATCGAAAAAGGGGGTGTTTGCGCTATAAGCCGCGTCAGCGTTGTCTTTTTTTCCGTATCCCCAGCCATCAAGAATTAACAGCACAAGTTTTTTAGCATTCATCAAAAGAATTTTTTACGTGTCCGAAAACTACAATATATAACAAATATACGCTAAAATCGTACTTTAATCGAAATATTTAAACATAATAAATATATTAGTGGCATAATTTTGGCTTTTATCATCCCAGTTAAAACAGCATAATGAAACATTTTTTAGCCTTAGTAGTTTATTTTTCTTCCTTTATTCCTTCTAGTTTGGGTAAAATAGATGTGATAGACGAGCTATCTGCTCAATTTAAACAAGGCAATGCCAAAGAAATTGCTAAATATTTTGCCCCATCGGTAGAATTGATTATTATAGACCAAGAAGATGTATATAATAAAGCACAATCTGAACAGATTTTAAGAGACTTTTTTGTTAAAAATACTCCACAAAAAGCTGTAATCATACATAGATTAAGCACTAACTCCAATTATAGACTTGGTATTTTTACATTATACACCAAAACCGGAAAGTTTAGGGTAACCCTTACTATGGTCTTAAAAAAGCCAAGTAATAATTTTTTAATTACCGAATTAAGAATTGAATCCGATAAAGAATAGGATTTAAATGTAAAATGCTAATTTTGCGGTAAAAATACTGTTTTGGACAAAAAAATAATCGATTTATTTATCAAAAATGCGATTGCCGAAGATGTTGGCGATGGTGATCATACCTCTTTAGCTACCATAGCGCAACAAACACGGGGCAAGGCCAAGCTGATGGTGAAGGAAGATGGTGTTTTAGCGGGTGTTGAGCTTGCGCTCGAAATTTTTAATCAAGTCAATCCACAACTACGGGTTGACGTTTTAATTAACGACGGCACAAAAGTAAGCGCTGGAGATATTGCTTTTACAGTAAAAGGAAGTACACATGCCATTTTAATTGCCGAACGATTGGTGCTCAATTGTATGCAGCGAATGAGTGGTATAGCTACAAAAACCAATCGGATTGTTAGCTTGTTAAAACCATATCACACCCAAGTTTTAGATACCAGAAAAACCACGCCAGGGCTAAGGTATTTAGAGAAGTGGGCCGTGAGGATTGGTGGGGGAGTAAACCATCGCATTGGCTTGTACGATATGATTTTAATTAAAGACAACCATGTAGATTATGCTGGCGGAATTGAAAAGGCAATTATTGCAGCAAATAAATATATCATCCAACTACATAAACCATTGGACATAGAAATTGAGGTGAGAAATTTAACAGAGCTGAAGCAGGTTTTGGCAGTTGGAAAAGTGAATAGGATTATGTTAGATAATTTTGATTTGCCCTTGCTCAAAGAAGCTGTGGAGCTAGTAAATGGTAAATTTATAACAGAAGCTTCGGGTGGAATTGTGGAAGAAAATGTTGTTGATTACGCAGCTTGTGGCGTTGATTATATCTCTATGGGAGCCCTTACACATTCGGTAAAGAGTTTAGATTTGAGCCTAAAAGCGTTTTAAAACAATTAAAATTCTATATCGTGAAACTGATTTTTTTAGTATAATTGTAGGTCATGATTTCGATCTATTCAATTTCGGCATTAATTGCTGCATATCTTCTTGGATCTATTCCCACAGCGGTGTGGCTAGGTCAGGCATTTTATGGTATCGACGTAAGAGAATACGGGAGCGGAAATGCTGGTGCCACAAACACGTTTAGGGTATTAGGCAAAAAAGCAGGAATTGCCGTAATGGTAATAGATATCTTTAAAGGATATACTGCAACTAAACTTGCCTATTTTATTGGTTTATCGGTTACCGGGCCACAAAATTCTACCCAATTTGTAAATTACGAATTGGCCTTAGGCGTAATAGCTGTAATGGGGCATTTGTTTCCAATATTTGCAGGTTTTAGAGGTGGAAAAGGCGTTGCTACACTTTTTGGAATGATATTGGCCGTAAACTTTCCGGCATCAATGCTCTGTGTATTGGTGTTTGTACTGGTGCTTTTAATTTCAAAATACGTTTCCTTAAGTTCTATTTGTGCTGGGTTTACTTTCCCAATTGGCATTGTATTTGTTCTCCATTCTTCTATAAAATCGGAAGTTTTATACGGTATTTGTGTTTGTGTTTTGATATTGGTAACGCATCAGAAAAATTTGGAAAGACTACTTAAAGGTAAAGAAACTAAAGTGTACCTGTTTAAGAAAAAGGCCCTTTAAAATTCAAAACTATTGTCTTTATCTATTGTTAAATCAGTACATGATTTTCTATTTTATCAATTTAAATATATGAAAAAGATATTCTCGATGGTTATAGCTACGGTACTGCTGGCTATAGCTTCATGCTCTACTGTTCCGCTAACCGGAAGAAACAGACTTAGTTTAATAAACGATTCTGCTCTGCAGCAGCAAGCCGCAAGTGCTTATGCACAGTTATTAAGCGATCCAAAAACAAAAGTAGTAGCTACAAATACTGTCGAAACCCAACGTATAAAAACAGTTGGAGCTCGTATTTCTGCTGCTGTAACCAAATATATGAATGCAAATGGCTACGGCGCCCAAATTAGCAATTACAAATGGGAATTTAATTTGATTGAAAGCCCCGAAATTAATGCTTGGTGTATGCCAGGAGGAAAGGTTGCTGTGTACACAGGTATTTTAAAGGTGACCAAAGATGATGCAGGCTTAGCCACGGTTATGGGGCACGAAATTGCTCACGCCATTGCACAGCATAGCGCAGAGCGTGCATCGCAAATGATGGCTGCCCAAGGTGTAGGTGCAGTAGTTGGTGTAGCCACTGGAAATCAATCCGAAACTACACAAACCGTAATTAATCAACTTTATGGTATTGGTGCGCAAGGACTGGTCATTTTGCCTAATTCGCGTAAACAAGAGCTAGAAGCCGATAAAATGGGCTTGGCTTTTATGGCTATGGCAGGTTACCACCCGCAAAGTGCGGTAAGTTTTTGGCAACGCATGGCCGAAGCAAGTAAAGGAACGGCTAAGCCACCTGTATTTTTAAGTACGCACCCTACAGATGAGGCACGCATAGCTCAAATTGAAAGAGATTTGCCAGAGGCGATGAAGTATTATCAAAAATAGTCTGAAGTCCGAAGTCTGATGACGGAGGTTTGAAGTCGGGAAGTCGGCAAGTCCGAAAAGTTAAAAAAGACAGGTAAGTCGGAAAGTCGGAAAAGTTTGATGATCGAGGTTTGGAAGGTAGTCTTAAGTCTGGAGTAATTGGTCTTGAGCCGGTCTTTGATTCATAAAAATTGTCTCAAATCTAGTGTCTCAAATCTCAAATCTTTTTTAAAACCTTTAAAATAGCTGATGCTTTAAGTAAACATTCAGCATATTCATCTTCGGCATTGGCGGCATAAGTAATGGCGCCACCTACTTGAAATGATAAATATTTATTTGTGGCATTGTACAAAATGCTGCGGATAATCACATTAAAATCAAAATCACCTTCGGGATTGATGCAGCCAAAAGAGCCAGAATAAGCACCGCGTTTGCTTTTTTCGTAGGCTTCGATCAATTGCATGGCCTTAATTTTTGGCGCACCCGTCATAGAGCCCATAGGGAAGGTGTTTTTAATAGCGTCAATAAAATGAATATCTGGATTAAGCTCACAGCTAATGGTAGAAATCATTTGGTGTACCTGAGGGAAGCTGTAAATGCCAAAAAGCTCCTCCACTTTTACCGTGCCTTTAACTGCGCTTTTGGTTAAATCGTTGCGCACCAAATCTACAATCATTACATTTTCGGCTTGTTCTTTGGGGTTGCTTCTTAACGACTGTTTAATTTGCTCGTCTTCTGTTGGGTTTTGACTTCGCTTTGCGGTTCCTTTTATGGGTTGCGAGATCAAGGTATTTCCTCGTTTGCATAAAAATCTTTCGGGCGTGGCCGATAAAATATACTTGTCGTAAATTTTAAAAAAGCCAGCAAAAGGGGTTGGCGAAAGCGCATTTAATTGTTGGTAAATCGCCAGAGGGTTTATTGACGCGTTTTTAGCAAAAAATTCCTGACAAAAATTTACTTCATAAATATCGCCTCTTTTAATATGCTCTTGTAGTTTTTGTACGGTAAAAATATAGGCTTCTTGGTCAAATTTACTTTCAATTTTTAAACTTGGCGTGGCCGAAACCTCATTTAACCTAACTTGGTTGATGGTTTCGACAATAGCCTCATCGCCTTTTAAAACTGTAATTTCATTGCCTTGCAGGGCAATTAAATATTTGGGCACAAAAAAGTACAAATCTGGAAATTGTAATTCGTCGGTGTTTTTGGAACTTAAATTTTCTACTTCGTTTTTAAGTTCGTAGCTAAACAAGCCGAACATCCAATTTTTGTGGGCTTGGTAAAAAGCTTTAAGCTGTGCAAAAGCATTTCCACTTTGTGAGTTAATTTCATTTTGTGCACCAAAGGCAATTAAACAATTGTATTGTGCGTATTTATCACTATACTGGTTAGAATCTAAACAACAGCACACCTCATATGAAGCTGCCAGTTGCAATGCTTTTTGTTTAAAAAGGATGATATCGTTTGAATGCATTTAGGCTGCAAATGTAGTTAAATTGTAGGTTAACCGTTTATTTTTTATATCTTGGTTTTATTTATTTACTTATGAAAATTTATGATGAACAAAAAATTAATTGCCCTTAGCTTACTCCTTTTTACTTACTTGTATTCATTTTCACAATTGAAAACAGTGGCAGAAAGATATCAAGATGCTAAACATTATAGAAATGCATCCGAAAATAGGCCTAAATTTATTTCTTTAATGGTTAGCTTACTTTCTGACTCGAGCCAGTTAAGTTTAAAACAAATTACAAATTTAAACTACCATATAGGTAGAATGTATGAAGAAATTAAAGAGCCAGATAGTGCAATTGTATATTACGAAAAATCGTTAAAGGGAGAACCTAATTACGAAGTGATACACAGGGCACTTGCTTTTATTTATCTAGAAAAAACCAAGCCTTTTGTAGTGCAGTTAAACTTAGCTAAAGCTAATAAAGATACCATTGCAAATGCTAGAGCGTATAATGGGTATAAAAAATTAGTGCTAAAAGCTTTGCCGCATTTAGAAAAATATCAAGGTTGCAGCCCTGATGATGAAACTTTATCCATAATTGTTAACTTATACAAAAGCATTAAGGATACACAATCTTTAGCGACTTTGCCCGATAGGCTTAAAGTTTTGGGAACTAATTGTGTTACCTTGTTGGATGATGAGTAAAGCACACAAAAAACTCCCTTTGAAATTCATCAAAAGGAGTTTAATCTATTTTATAATCGTTAAGTTATAACGCTAAAGTTTGGGTTCTATCTGGGCCAACAGAAAGGTATTTAATTGGCACTTCTAATTCTTGTTGTAAAAAGGCAATATAATCACTTAAGGCTGCAGGTATTTCTTCTTTTTTGGTAATTCCTGTCAAATCGGTTTTCCAACCTTTAATGGCTTTTAAAACTGGTTTAGGTTGTATAGAAATGATATCGTAAGGCATATAGTCGATAGTTTCTCCATTGTGTTCGTAATGCGTGCAAGCATAAATGGTATCAAAGCCGTCTAAAACATCAGCCTTCATCATAATTAATTCTGTTACGCCGTTTAACATAATTGCATACTTTAGGGCTGGCAAATCAATCCATCCGCAACGGCGAGCCCTGCCTGTGGTTGCACCAAATTCGTGCCCAATTTGACGTATATTTTCTCCAACTTCGTTGTCTAACTCGGTAGGGAAGGGACCGCCGCCCACACGGGTACAATAAGCTTTAAAAATACCAAACACTTCGCCAACTTTGTTGGGTGCAATACCTAAACCTGTACATGCGCCAGCAGTTGTAGTGTTTGATGAAGTTACAAAAGGATAAGAACCAAAATCGACGTCGAGTAATGTGCCTTGCGCACCTTCGGCCAACACTTTTTTACCTTCTTTTAAATATCCGTTTACAAAATGTTCGCTATCTACATGCGGAATAGTTTTGATGAATTCAATGGCTTCAAAAAATGCGGCTTCTTTTTCTGCTAAATTGTATTCGAAATCGTAGTGCGATAAAATATCTTTGTGTTTTTGAACCAATTTGTTGTAGCGTTCTTTAAAATCGGGTAGCGTGGTATCGCCAACACGTAAGCCGTTACGGCCAGTTTTGTCCATGTAAGTTGGACCAATACCTTTTAAAGTAGAACCAATTTTGCCAGCGCCCATTTTTTGTTCGTTTGCGGCGTCTAACAATTGGTGGGTAGGTAAAATTAAATGTGCTTTGCGAGCTAATACTAATTTTCCAGCAGCAACTGGGTCATGTCCTGCTTTTTTTAAGTTGTCTAATTCTCTTTTTAAAATAATTGGATCTATCACTACGCCGTTTCCAATCAAGTTCATGATTTTATCATTAAAAATACCTGATGGAATAGTGTTCAATACAAATTTTTTGCCATCAAACTCTAGCGTGTGTCCAGCATTTGGACCGCCTTGAAAGCGAGCTATCAAATCGTATTGTGGACTTAAAACGTCAACAATTTTACCTTTACCTTCATCGCCCCATTGCAGGCCTAGCAGTACATCTACTTGCGTCATTATTTTAATTGGAATAGAAATGATTTATACTTAAGTTATTGCATTTTGTTTTTGTGCACTGGCATTTTTAATTGTTGCAGCAGCGCTGCAATCAAAACAAACGCCGTACATGTTTAAAGAGTGGTGTTTGATGTCGAATTTCAACAAATCACCCACCATACTTTGTATTTGGTGGATTCGTGGATCGCAAAATTCTACCACTTTACCACAATCTATACAAATGACATGATCATGTTGGTGGTAACCATAAGATTTTTCGAATTGTGCCATGTTTTTGCCAAACTGATGTTTGGTTACCAAATCACACGATACCAAGAGTTCAAGTGTGTTGTAAACTGTAGCTCTACTTACACGATATTTTTGATTTTTCATGTGTATGTAAAGTGTTTCAACGTCGAAGTGGTCATCTCTAGAATAAATTTCTTCTAAAATGGCAAAACGCTCGGGGGTTTTTCTCAAGTTTTTATTTTCGAGATAGGCTTCGAATATTTTTCTAACCAACTCACTCGTATTTTGTTTAGACATAGTTTTAAACTCCTGTCAAAGGTATATAAATTAATTAATTCTTTTAAGGCTTAAAATCGAAAAATTATCGGTTTTAATGGATGTGTTTATTCTTGCTTTACGCATCAAATCTTGTAACACTGGTTACGCCCTTTACTTCTAATAAATTTTTAATCAGATTGTCTAAATGATCTTTGTCGTGCACGAAAATTTTGATTGATCCTTCAAAAATTCCATCATTTGTATCAACGGTTATCGACCGCATATTTACCTTAAAATCGTTCGAAATAACCTTTGTAATACTGTTTATGAGTCCAACATCATCTATTCCAAAAATGCGTAATCCTGTCAAAAAAGTAAGTTCTTGTTGTCGGTTCCATTTGGCTTTTACTACCCTGTAACCATAATTTGCCATCAACTGGGCTGCATTAGGGCAGTTGGTGCGGTGTATTTTTATACCCTCGCTTACCGTTACAAAGCCAAAAACATCATCTCCAGGAATAGGATTACAGCAATTGGCCAAATTATAATCTATTTTTTGTAGGTCTTCGCCTATTAATAAAATATCCGATTCGGGCCCTTTTACCTTATTTAAAAGTGCTTCAATATATTGCCCTTCTGTAGGCTGCTGGGTAGCCCGGTTTTCAATCTCTTTTTCGCTTGCCAGGTACTCTTTTAAATCTTTAAGCTCTATTTTTCCCTCGGCTACGGCAATGAAAAGATCTTGACTAGATTGCAATTTAAAAAAGTAAGTAAGCTTATTGATGTTCTCGGTGTTGTAAGTGATTTTTAGCGATTTAAGTTTTCGCTCTAAAGTTTCTTTACCGTTTTCGGCTATTTTTCGTTTTTCTTCTTTTAAGGATGATTTGATTTTTGATTTGGCCTTGGCTGTTACTACAATATTTAACCAATCTTCTTTCGGCATTTGCTTACTAGAAGTAATGATTTCTACTTGGTCGCCATTTTGCAATTTGTACGAAAGCGGGACTAATTTATGGTTTACCTTTGCGCCAATACATTTTGCACCCACATCGGTGTGTATTTCAAAAGCAAAATCTAATGCAGTGGCACCAAGTGGAAGTTGTAATAAAGCCCCTTTAGGCGTAAAAATGAAAATTTCATCAGAGAAGAGGTTCATTTTGAAATCGTCTAAAAAGTCGAGTGCGTTGGCTTCTGGATTGCTCAGCATCTCTCTTACTTTTTGTATCCATTGGTCTAGGCCAGTGTCTATGCTAGATTCTTTATATTTCCAATGTGCGGCAAAACCTTTTTCGGCAATTTCATTCATGCGTTGCGTACGTATTTGTACTTCAACCCATTGTCCTTTTGGTCCCATAACGGTGGTGTGTAACGATTCGTAACCATTTCCTTTTGGCGAAGAAACCCAATCACGCAGTCGGTCCGGGTTTGGTCTGTACAAGTCGGTTACAATAGAATAAGCCTTCCAGCAGTCGGCTTTTTCACGTTCTGGCGGGCTATCTAAAATTATTCTGATGGCAAAAAGATCGTATACTTCTTCAAAAGGAATGTTTTTATTTTTCATCTTGTTCCATATCGAATGGATAGATTTTGGTCGACCGTAAAGACTTGCTTGTAAGCCTTGTTCGGCCAAAATTTCGTTTATTGGTTCTACAAAGGTTTTTATAAATGCATTTCGTTCTGTCTTTTTTTCGTTAAGCTGCGTAGCGATAAACTTGTAGGTGTCGGGTTCCAAATATTTCATGGATAAATCTTCCAATTCAGATTTAATGGCGTATAAGCCCAATCTATGTGCCAATGGAGCATACAGATAGATAGTTTCGGAAGCTATTTTTAATTGCTTTTGCCTTGGCATAAAATCCATGGTTCGCATGTTGTGCAGTCGGTCGGCAAGCTTAATTAAAATTACGCGTACATCATCTGCCAAGGTGAGCAGCATTTTTCTAAAATTTTCGGCTTGCAAGGAGCTGTTGTAGTCAAAAACGCCAGAAATTTTGGTTAATCCATCAATAATTTTCGCTGCCTTTTTACCAAATTCACGTTCAACATCTTCGAGTGAAATGTCTGTGTCTTCTACAACGTCGTGCAGCAGGGCACATACAATAGAAGTTGTGCCCAGGCCAATCTCGTCGGCAGCAATTTGTGCA
>CANHHZ010000075.1 GCA_947460275.1 Sphingobacteriaceae bacterium
ATCAAAAATAAGCATGATTACATTGTTAGCAACAGCTGTAGATACAGCACAACAAATAGTAGATACAGTACAAAATATTTCAACTTCAACTCCGGCACCTGCTCCTGCCGAACTGCATTTTATAGACTTGCTTTTTAAAGGTGGATGGGTAATGGTTCCACTGGCTTTTTTAGCTTTTTTAGGACTTGTAATATTTACAGAACGTTATTTAACCATTCGTAAATCATCAAAATACGAGACCAATTTGATGTTTCAAATTAAACAAAATATCCAGGAAGGAAGACTAGACAATGCCATTGCTTTATGTAAAAACACAAAATCGCCCTTGGCTCGTATGCTTGAAAAAGGCCTAAAACGCATTGGCAGACCAATTAAAGACATTGAGGGCGCTATTGAAAATACTGGAAAATTAGAAGTATCCAAACTGGAAAAAAACATTGGCATATTAGGTATTATCGCTGGTATTGCCCCAATGTTGGGTTTCGTGGGTACCATTATTGGAGTTATTACCATATTTCACGATGTGTCTATTAAAGGCGCTATAGAAATTGGCACCATTTCTGGTGGTCTATACACTAAAATGATTACCTCTGCAACAGGATTAATCATTGGTATTGTAGCTTACGTTTTATACCATATTTTAAACATGATGGTTGAAAAAATCATTCTTAAAATGGAAACTGACGCTATAGATTTTATTGACTTATTAGAAGAGCCAGGTAAATAATGAATTTACGTAAAAGAAAAAAAGGTGCCGTTGAGGTACATACTTCTGCATTAAACGATATCATGTTTTTTTTGCTGTTATTTTTTCTATTGGCTTCTGCCGTAGTAAATCCTCAGGTAGTAAAATTATTATTACCGCGTTCTAGTTCAGGTCAGCAATCTACCTCACAAAAAACTGTTACTGTTACCATAGACGAAAATGTAAACTATTTCGTTGATAAACAAAAGGTGACCTTAGCAGAAATAGAAAGTAAAATACAAGCCTATCAACAAGCTTCAAGCGATGTTACTATTGTTTTATATGTAGCTCGTGGCGTTTCTATTGAAAATACGATGCAAGTTTTTGATGTGGCAAACAAGTTAAAATTAAAAGTTGTTTTAGCTGTAGAACAGAAAAAGTAATGACATCCGCCCAAGAAGAAAACAATTACCCAAAGGCCATCATAATCTCTACAATGATTATGGGGTTATTTATTGCTTTAAGCTTTATATGGGTTATTGGTGCTTTTAACCCACCAGAAGATGTAGGCATGGGCGGTATGGTAGTTAACTACGGAACTTCGGTTACCGGAATGGGCACAGATTACACCAGCATTGAAGAGCCATCGATGGATGAAAATGCAAACAATAAAATGCCCGATGAAATAACGCCTGAACAACAAGTTACCCCTCAAGTTTCTTCACAAAGTAGCGATAAAGACATTTCCACACAAAATACCGAAGATGCAGTGAGCATAAACACTAAAGATAAAAAAAGCAATAACGCACCCACAAGCGCCAAAGAAACAAAGCCTACCGAACAAACCGTAAACCAAAATGCGTTGTATAAAGGCAAAAAAAATAATGGCGCTGGGCAAGGCGATGGAACTGGTAATACACCCGGCAACCAGGGCAGCATCAACGGCGACCCACTTGCACCAAATTATGGAGAAGGTGGTTCGGGCAATGGCGATATTCCTGTTCCACTGAGTAAATTTAACAATCTAAAAACCATTAATGATGATGGTCAACAAACAGGTAAAATTGCCGTAAAAATTAGGGTAAACAGAGATGGAAGAGTAATTTCAGCAGTAGCTGGCGCCAAAGGAACCACATTTTCTAATGAGGGGCTTTACCGCAAATGTGAAGAAGCGGTAATTGGCGCAAGCTTAGATAAAGTTGCACAAGGTTACGAAAATAGAAGTTTTATCGTCATCTTCAATTTCAAAGTAAAGTAACTAATTTATCGCCTAATGACCTATGCTGAGACTTTAGACTTTCTTTACAGCAAACTACCCATGTTTACCCGTGTTGGAGCAGTTGCCTTAAAAAAAGACATCCATAATACGGTTAAACTGTGTGCTGCAATTGACAACCCTCAAACTAAATTTAAAAGCATACATATTGGTGGCACCAACGGAAAAGGCTCTACTTCGCACATGTTGGCAGCAATTTTTCAGAAAGCGGGTTTTAAAACCGGATTGTATACTTCACCACACTTAAAAGATTTTAGAGAACGTATCCGTATCAACGGAAAAATGATTCCTAAAAGTACGGTTACAAATTTTGTAAAATCGCAAAAACAAAATATCAAAGAAATAGAACCTTCATTTTTTGAAGTTACCGTAGCCATGGCATTCGATTATTTTGCCAAAGAAAAAGTAGACATTGCCATTATAGAAGTTGGCTTAGGAGGAAGATTAGATTCTACCAACATTATTACGCCAGAACTCTCTGTGATTACCAATATCAGTTTAGACCACACCAATATTTTGGGCGACACGCTTCAAAAAATTGCATTCGAAAAGGCAGGAATTATCAAACCTCAAATTCCGGTAGTAATTGGCGAACAGCAAGCCAAAAGCGCTCCAGTTTTTTTAAAGTCGGCCAAAACCAACAATACTCAAATTGTTTTTGCAGAAACTGAATTACGAATAAGCGACAGCGCAAAAAAGCATAATAAGCCCAAACTAAACATTTACAAAGCCGAACAATTGCTTTTTAAAAACCTAAAAATAGACTTGACAGGAAATTACCAACTTAAAAATATAAAAACCGTAATCCAATCGGTGCTTATATTGAGAGAAAATGGATATAAATTGCCCAACGAGGCTATTTATAGTGCTTTAAAAAACGTAAAAAAAATTACTGGATTGCAAGGCCGTTGGCAAACCTTAAGTAAAAAACCGCTTGTGATTTGCGATACGGGACATAACAAAGCTGGCCTTACCGAGGTTTTAAAAAACATTGCAAATACTCCCCACCAAAGTCTGCACATGGTTATTGGCATGGTAAAAGATAAAGACATTGATGGTGTTTTGACCTTGCTGCCCAAAAAGGCGAACTACTATTTTTGTGCCCCTGCTTTAGAAAGGGCATTGCCAGCTGCAGATTTAGCACAAAAAGCAAGCAAATTTAGCTTAACAGGACAAGCGTATAAAAGTGTAAAAAATGCCTTAGCACAAGCCAAAGTAAACGCAAAAAACAACGATTTAATTTTTGTTGGCGGCAGTACTTTTGTGGTAGCAGAAATTTTATAATACTTTAACAACCATTTGCCTTTCAATTATTATTTTTACAGATAATCTTTTATAATATGAAATCAAAATACTTTTACCTACTGCTATTCACCTTTATTAGCCATGTGGCATTAGCCCAAAAAACGATAAAATCAAGTGCAAACACTACTTATGCAGAAAAAATAGAAAGACCCAAATTAGTTGTTGGATTAGTTATAGACCAAATGCGTTGGGATTATTTGTATCGTTTTTATAACCGTTACAACAAAGGCGGCTTTAAACGCTTAATTAACGAAGGATTTTCTGCCGAAAACACATTTATTCCATATACACCAACTTATACGGGTTGTGGGCATGCAAGTATCTACACCGGTTCTGTACCTGCCATCAACGGCATCGTAGGTAACAACTGGTACGATCAGCAATTGGGCAGAGATGTTTACTGTGCTGAAGACAAAGAAGTAAAAACAATTGGCAGCCCAACAAAAGCCGGAGAAATGTCGCCAAAAAACCTATTGGTAACCACCATTACCGATGAATTGCGATTGGCAACTAATTTTAAGAGCAAAGTAATTGGAATTTCTATGAAAGACCGAGGTTCTATATTGCCAGCTGGTCATTCGGCAAATGCCGCTTACTGGTATGATGGACAAAGCGGAAATTGGATTTCTAGTTCGTACTACATGCAGAACTTACCAAATTGGCTAGTTTCCTACAATCAAAAAAAGGTAGCCAATACTTTTTATGCAAAAAACTGGAATACTTTATATCCAATAGTTACTTACACAGAAAGTACTAGCGATAATAAGCCTTACGAAGGTCTTTTTAAAGGTGAAACATCAAGTTCATTTCCACATAACCTAACCAACTATATAGACAAAAATTACGATATCATTCGCAGCACACCTTATGGAAATACCATAACTTTTGATTTATCTAAGTTGGCCATCCAAGAAGAAAAACTCGGCCAAACAGAAAATACAGACTTTTTAGCAATTAGCTGTTCATCAACAGATTATGTAGGTCATCAATTTGGGCCAAACTCTATCGAAATTGAAGATACTTATTTACGCTTAGATCAAGATATTGCAGATTTTCTAAGCTATCTAGACAAAACTTTAGGGAAAAATAATTATTTGATTTTTTTATCCGCCGATCACGCTGTTGCCCATGTGCCTGGTTTTATGAAGGAAAATAAATTGCCTGCAGGTTTAATTAGCAATTCGAAATTGAGAAAGGGAATTGACAGCTTAATACAAAACAAGTATAACCTCAATAAATCAGTAATTACTGTAATGAATAATCAAGTCTATTTTGATCATAATGTAATTGAAGAGCAAAATGCAGATTTTAATAAAATTAAGCAAACAACCATAGCGTTTCTGAGAAGACAAAATGGAATAGCAGATGCAGTAAATCTAGAAACAATACAACAAGCCAGCTTACCCGATGAAATTAAAAAGAGAATAACGAACGGATACAATGCAAAACGAAGTGGCGATATTTATTTTTTACTCCAACCAAATTGGTTTGATGGCGGAGATACAGGAAGTACACATGGTTCTTGGTATCCCTACGATTCTCATATCCCTTTAATTTTTATGGGATGGAAAGTAAAAGCAGGAAAATCAAACCAAACTTATTACATGACCGATATCGCAGCAACATTAGCAGCAATGCTACATATACAAATGCCAAGTGGAAGTATTGGCTCACCAATAACCGAACTAAATAAATAAACATTAAAGCCTCGAAATTTTCGAGGCTTTAATGTTTAAAATTTGTCAATTACTCCAAATCTAGTTATTCATAAATAGCTCGTACGCTAAGTTTTTATTAACTTTGCTTACCAAAATATAAATCTTAATGGAACAAATTCAACCCTATAAACCTCAACATAAAATACGGTTTGTAACCGCTGCTGCTTTATTTGATGGACATGATGCCACGATAAACATCATGCGTCGTATTTTGCAGTCATCGGGCGCAGAGGTAATTCACTTAGGTCACAACCGCTCGGTAGAAGAAGTGGTAAATTGTGCCATACAAGAAGATGTACAAGGCATTGCCATGACCTCCTACCAAGGTGGCCACATCGAATACTTCAAGTACATGTACGATTTATTGCAGGAAAAAGGCGCAAAACACATCAAAATTTTTGGTGGCGGAGGTGGAGTAATTTTACCGACAGAAATTGAAGAATTACAAGCTTACGGTATTACTAAAATATATTCGCCCGATGATGGTCGTAAAATGGGTTTGCAAGGCATGATTAACCACATGTTGCAAGAAACGGATTTTGTAACGACTAAGGCCATCACTACCGAACTTCAAAACATCCCTAAAAAAGAAGTAAAAAGCATTGCATCAGCCATAACCGTTGCCGAAAACGACCCTGAAGGTGCATTAAGTTTTGTGGAAGAATTAAAAAAACTAACCCAAAATAATCAAGCCCCTGTATTGGGTATTACCGGTACAGGAGGTTCAGGAAAATCATCATTGGTAGATGAATTGGTACGCAGATTTTTAATAGAGGTTAAGGATAAAACCTTAGCCATTATATCTGTAGATCCCTCAAAAAGAAAAACAGGTGGGGCGCTTTTGGGCGATAGGATTAGAATGAATGCCATAAACAATCCAAGGATTTATATGCGTTCGTTGGCTACCAGACAAGCTAATTTAGCGCTTTCTAAAAACGTACAAGAAAGCATAGATATTTGTAAAGCAGCGGGTTACGACTTGATCATTGTAGAAACTTCGGGCATTGGACAGTCTGATACCGAAATTACAGAGCACTGTGATGTTTCATTATATGTAATGACACCAGAGTTTGGTGCCGCCACGCAGTTAGAAAAAATTGACATGCTCGACTTTGCTGATTTAGTGGCCATTAATAAGTTTGATAAACGTGGAGCTTTAGATGCCTTACGCGATGTACGCAAGCAATACAAGCGTAATCATAACTTATTTGATGCTGATGACAGTACAATCCCTGTTTATGGAACAATGGCCTCACAGTTTAACGATCCAGGCATGAATAACCTATTTGTGTCTTTATTAAATACGATTAAAGAAAAATCTGGTGTAGATTTTAAGGCGAGCATCGAAATGACGGATAGCCAATCTGAAAAAATTTACATCATCCCTCCTGATCGCATTCGTTACCTTTCTGAGATTGCCGAAGCTAGCGAAAATTACAACGAATGGGTAGATAAACAATGTACAATTGCCCGTAAATTATATCAGTTAAAAGGCGTCATCGATTTTGCTAACGATTTTGAAAATTTTGGCGGAGGATTAAAAGATGCTTATACTTATTTAGAAGAGCAATTGGATGGCGACTGTAAGCGATTACTCCGCCAATGGCCAGAAACAAAACAAAAATATAAAGAAGAATTTTTTATTTATAAAGTTCGTGATAAGGAAATTAAACAACCTTTATTTTACGAATCGCTATCTAAACTTCAAATCCCTAAGGTTTCATTGCCCAGATATGAAGATTGGGGAGATATTTTACGTTGGTTGCTAACAGAAAATGTACCGGGAGAATTTCCTTATGCAGCAGGGGTTTTCCCACTAAAACGTGAAGGGGAAGATCCAACGCGTATGTTTGCTGGAGAAGGTGGACCGGAAAGAACCAATAAACGTTTTCACTATGTCTCTCTAGGACAACCAGCCCACAGGCTTTCGACAGCCTTCGACTCGGTTACACTTTACGGTGAAGACCCGCACGTTCGCCCTGATATTTACGGGAAAATTGGAAATTCGGGCGTAAGTATTGCTACACTTGACGATGCCAAAAAACTATATTCAGGTTTTGACTTATGTGCAGCATCTACATCAGTATCTATGACTATTAATGGCCCTGCACCAATGTTACTAGGGTTTTTTATGAATGCTGCGATAGACCAGCAATGCGAAAAATACATTATAGAAAATGGTTTAGAAGAAGAAGTTAAGAAAAAAATAGACCAAATATACAAAGCAAAAGGTGTAGAAAAACCATTATATCAAGGGCAATTGCCGCAAGGCAACAATGGCTTAGGCTTAATGCTTTTAGGCGTCACGGGAGATGAAGTTTTACCTGCAGATGTATATGCAAAAATAAAGGCATTTGCTATAAGTTCTGTTCGCGGTACAGTACAAGCAGATATTTTAAAAGAGGATCAGGCGCAAAACACCTGTATTTTCTCTACAGAATTCGCGTTGAGGATGATGGGCGACATACAAAAATATTTTATTGATGAAAAAGTTCGCAACTTTTACTCAGTCTCTATATCAGGTTACCACATTGCCGAAGCGGGTGCAAACCCTATATCTCAACTTGCTTTTACCTTAAGCAATGGTTTTACGTTTGTAGAGTATTACCTAAGCAGAGGAATGCATATCGACGATTTTGCACCAAATTTATCTTTCTTTTTTAGCAATGGGATAGATCCCGAATATTCGGTAATTGGTAGAGTGGCGCGCAGAATTTGGGCAAAAGCGATAAAAAATAAATACAAAGGAAATGATAGATCACAAAAATTGAAATATCATATCCAAACTTCAGGTCGCTCATTACACGCACAAGAAATAGATTTTAATGACATTAGAACTACCCTACAAGCACTTTATGCGATTTATGACAATTGTAATTCACTACACACAAATGCGTATGACGAAGCTATAACTACACCAACAGAAGAATCTGTACGAAGGGCAATGGCCATTCAATTAATCATCAACAGAGAATTAGGTTTGGCAAAAAACGAAAATCCTTTACAAGGTTCATTCATTATAGAAGACTTAACAGATTTAGTGGAAGAAGCTGTATTGGCAGAATTTAAGCGCATCAATGACCGAGGCGGTGTCTTAGGGGCAATGGAAACCATGTACCAACGTGGAAAAATTCAAGAAGAAAGCCTTTACTACGAAACCCTTAAACACAATGGCGAATATCCAATTGTAGGAGTTAACACATTTTTAAACAAAAATGGCTCTCCTACGATTGTTCCAAACGAGGTTATACGTGCTACAGAAGAAGAAAAGCAATATCAAATTTCGGCACTTCAGGCATTTCAAAATAGAAATGAAAGCAAAACAGCTGATGCTTTAAAAGAACTACAAAAAGCAGCAATTGCAGGAGATAACATCTTTGAAAAGCTAACGGAAGTATGCAAAATTTGTTCACTCGGGCAAATTAGCAAGGCATTATACGAAGTTGGTGGTCAGTATAGGAGAAATATGTAAATAGCTTATACAAAAAAACCTTTCCAAATTTGGAAAGGTTTTTTAATGCTATAATGAACATCTAAGAATTGATCCAGCTAAATTTATATTCCATAGTAGGGTTTTTCATACGCTCGGCAACACGAATCAATCGATCAGGCAAATTCATTACATAATCTCTTGCTTTTTCACCAGCTTCATTTAAATCGTTTATACTGTCTATCTTCCACTCCTCAATCAATTGTTGCATAATTTCAACATAATCTATAGCGGTATATACACCCAAACGCTGTGCTGCATCTGTAAAATGACCAAAAGTTTGACCAATTTTTAAACCCATTTCACGCAAAAAGTGAGCTGGCATTACAATTTTATTACGCATCATATCCTCAAAAGCAATCATAGCTTCGCTAGGATCAACCTCGAAAATTTTAGACATAAAATCTTTATATGCTTTAGCATGACGAGCCTCATCGGCTGCAATAACACCACACATTTTAGACAATAGCGTATCACCATCTTTTTTAGCCAAAGAAGCTACTCTTCTGTGCGAAATGTTAGTTGCCATTTCTTGGAAACTAGTATAAATAAAATTTCTATAAGGATCGTTACCTGTACCAATATCAAATCCATCGGCAATTAAATATTGAGTAGAAATTTCCATTTGGCGCATATCAACACGGCCAGAAAGGTATAAATATTTATTTAACACATCACCATGTCGGTTCTCCTCACCGGTCCAATGGCGAACCCATTTCATCCAACCACCTTCTTCATCCCTAGAAATATCATCAACCATGGTTAACCACGATTCGTAAGTGGGTAATGCTTCTTCAGTAATTGTATCACCAATTAAAACTGCAACTAAATCGTAGGAAAGATCTTTTGCATTTTCTCTTAGTGTTTTAATATCTTGATAAAAAGAATCGGTAGTAGAATCGGGTAAAAAGTCTGAAGGTTGCCAA
>CANHHZ010000076.1 GCA_947460275.1 Sphingobacteriaceae bacterium
TAAAATTTCTTTAAATTTTTATCCGTTTCACGTGAAACATTATTTTTTAAAATATATTTTTAACAACCCACACACCGCAACGGCGCTCCAAACAGCTTCTAAAATTACGAAAGGCCAAAAAGGAATTAACCAAGAGGCGTAACCCGCAATGGCTGCGCCAATTAAATTTAACCAATTATATAAAGCGTTTTCTGCTTTGATTACTTTTAAGCTTTGTAAAAAGAAAGCCAATAGTAATAAGGTTACACCTGTTGTTGCAATAATATCCGAAACCGGCATTAGTTTGTTTTTTCTGAAAGTTCTACCCAACGAAACATAGTCTCTTCCAATTGCTTATTTAGATTTTCTATAGCTAAAGAAGTTTCTTGAATTTTAACATAGTTTGACGGATCGATGTCGTTCAACAATTTAGTTAGTTCTTTAATTTCACTTTCTTTAAAAGTTATTTTTTCCTCAGCCTCTTCTAATTCTTTTTGCTCCTTAAAACTAAGCTTTTTTGGTGAAGAACTCAGGTCTGTTTGTTTTTCCTTTTTAGGGGCAGGCGTTTCTTTTGGTGTGTCTAAACTTATCCTATACTCAGAGTAATTGCCGTTATAAATACTTACCTCGCCTTGGCCTTCCATAATAAACAATTGCTCGCTCATTTTGTCTAACAAATACCTGTCGTGAGAAACCAAAATCAATACTCCTGGAAAGTTTTCTAGAAACTCTTCTAGCACATTTAAAGTGTCTATATCTAAGTCGTTGGTAGGCTCATCCAAAATTAAAAAATTTGGATTTTGCATTAAAACTTTCATTAAGTGTAAGCGTTTCTTTTCGCCGCCACTTAATTTCTCCACCATGCCATGCTGTTTTTTTGGAGGAAAGAGAAATAAGGTAAGCAAGGCAGATGCCGAAATGGTTTGACCATCGGCCATTTTAATAAATTCAGCATCCGACTTTACAATATCAATTACCCTTTCTTTTTCATTAAAAGCCAAGCCCCCTTGTTTATAGTAACCATATACAGTGGTTTCTCCAGTATCAACGATTCCTTTTTTAGGGGATAAGTTTCCAGTAATAATGTTTAGTAGCGTCGACTTACCTGTTCCGTTCTTTCCCGCTAAACCAATTCTATCGCCGCGTTTAAAAGTGTAACTAAAATCGGTTATGATATTTTTATCGTCAAAACTCTGTCCAATGTGGTCTAACTCTAGAATTTTATTTCCTTGGCGAGACATCTTAACATTTAATGTAACCTTCTGATTGTCAGAACGTTGCTTTGTTTTCTCTTCTAGGGTATAAAAAGCATCTATTCTAGATTGAGATTTAGTAGTACGTGCCGCTGGCATGCGCCTCATCCATTCCAATTCTTTCTTCAATAGGTTTTTGTTCTTCTGGAAAGAACTCTCGTCTGAGGCTTCTCTTTCGGCCTTCTTTTCTAAAAAATACGCGTAATTTCCATTGTAATTGAAAATTTTCCCTCTATCCAGTTCTACAATGGTATTACACACATTATCTAAAAAGTATCTATCGTGGGTAACCAAAAGAATTGTTTTATTGCCAGAGGTAAGCAGTTTTTCTAGCCATTCAATTGTGTCTATGTCTAAATGGTTGGTAGGCTCGTCCAATACATATATTTCTGGGTCTTCGATTAATAATTTGGCTAAAGCCAACCTTTTCTTTTGGCCGCCTGATAGGGTGCTAATTTTTTGTTGTAACTGATTGATTCCCATCCTGCTTAAGATGGTCTTGATCTCATGCTCGTATTCCCAAGCATTATGTTCGCTTAATTCTTCGTATAAACGATTTAGCTTTTTTTCATCAGGGTTCGGGTCTTCAATAAGTTCCTCATATTCCTTAATCAACTGTTGTTGCTTGTTTTCTAAGGAGAAAATAAAGTCGCTAATTGAATAGCCATCTGGAAAAGAAGGCTCTTGATCTAAAAACCCAATTTTAACAGCTTTATTTTTTACAATTTTTCCTTCTAGTGGAGCAAATCTTTCGGCCAATAATTTTAAAAGCGTACTTTTTCCGGCACCATTTATACCCACTAAGGCTACGCGCTGCCCTGTGTTAATGCCTAGTGTTAAGTTTTTAAATAGCCATTCGTCGTTGTAGGCGTGGCCCAAGCTTTCGGCTGCAATTAGTGTACTCAAAGTTTTTGTTTAAACGAATTATCTGATAAGAAATTGCTGCAAAAGTAATCAATAAAATTTGGTATGCTTGGTGGGTTTACTTAAATATACTTATAGCAGACAAAAAAAGCGGACATCCATCCGCTTTTTAAACTAAAACTAAACTAAAAACTTAAATTTTATAGAGAGACGTAAATTTATTTGCTTAATGATTGAGCCATAATGTATAACTCCTTTTTTCCAAATTTAGCGGCTATTGGGCTTGCTTTTGATTTTATATTCGAACTTTCGGCAGCAAATTGTTCCATATTTACGGTCGAAAAACTATCCATTACCGAACCATAAGAAGTAGTAGAGCCCGAGAGGGTTAAGGAGCTTTGTCCAGATAAATTGCTGTACAAATCAATAGTGTTTGCATTTAAATTAGCGGTTGAGCTGTCTTTTAAATTAACCACTAAGCTTAGCAAACTAAAATCACCATAAGTTTTTACTGTAGCATTACCAGAGGCAAAAATTTCTGTCAGGTTGTTCACATAAACAACCACTGTTAGGGGTGCTTTCTCGAACGAACTGATGCGTAAATCATTTTCATTTTGCTGTATCAAGGCATTGTTTGCGTAATATTCGTTGTAAACTTTAACGCTTTCGTCAAAACTTTGCACCAAAATAAGCGAAACATTGCCAGCCACATGGATAGTATTTACTTTTTTTATGTCTTTCAAGGTGGTTTGGCCATTAATTAAGGATGCTTTTGCAAACAAAGGGCTTCCAATTAAAATTAAAGCCAGGGTTGCAATTAGTGTTTTCATCGTATTTTTCATATTTTAATAATTATTTAAACAGTCATTTATCAGCCTGTTTTCGAAAATAAGACTGTAACTCCACCAAAAAGTTGCATTATAAATTGCTTAATTAGACCACTTTAGGTCGTTGCTCGACGAACAGCCATAAAAAGACGACCAAATTTATATCGCAGTTTTTAGCGTGTATTTAAACTTTTATTTAAAAAAGCACTTATAAATGCTTAAAATTGAATTTTAGATTTTACATTTGTTTGTTATTTAGAATTAAACTTAATAAAGAATGAAAAAAATTATCACTGCACTTTGCTTCTTTACCTTATTTTTTAGCCTTCAAGTAAACGCAAACCACATAAAAACCCATCAAAGACGTCTTTATGTGTCGCATTACGAAAATATATTAGGCACTTCTTTGTCCTTTAAAATCACAAGTACTTCAGAACTTGAAGCAGAAAAAGCAGAAAATACAGCCTTGGCAGAAATAAATAGACTTTCGGCCATATTTAGTGCTTATGACGCAAAGAGCGAATTTAGCCTTTGGATGAAACAAGACCTATACAAGCCCATTAAAATTTCTAAAGAACTTTTTGATATGCTGAGTTTATTTGAAAATTGGAAAAAACGTAGCAATGGCGCTTTAGACGCATCTGCAGCGGTGGCCAATCAATTATGGAAAAATGCAGCAGTCAAACAACAATTGCCATCAAACCAACAATTGCAAAATGCCATAGCAACTATGCAACAAAAACATTATCAGTTAGATAAAACAAACCTTACCGCAACTCGATTAAGCAATGCGCCATTGGTAATGAACACTTTTGCTAAAAGCTATATCATTAATTTGGCATGCGATGCCGCCTTAATTTCGCCAGAAGTTGCTGCAGTAGTGGTTAATATTGGTGGCGATTTGGTGATAAAAGGCGATTTTACCGATCAGGTAAATGTAACCAATCCACTAGCAAATGCCGAAAATGATTCTCCTTTAGCTTATTTATTGGTGGCCAATAAAGCTGTAGCCACAAGTGGAAACTACCGCAGGGGCGAGCAAATTGGAAAAAAATGGTATTCACACATTGTAGATCCACGTACGGCAATGCCGGTTGAAGGCGTAATTAGCGCTACGGTTATTGCGCCAAACGCTACCGATGCTGGCGCCTTAGCCACGGCTTTTAATGTATTGTCTATTGCCGAAGGTAAGGCTTTGGCCGAAACCGTTGAGGGTGCCGAATACTTAATTGTAACTAAAGATGGCTATAGAATTGAAAGCAGTGGATGGAAAAACTATCAAAATAAAGCTGTTCTTACGCCCAAAGAAAAAGATAAACCAACCCAACAAGGAAAACTTTGGGATGAAAAACACGAACTTTCTGTTACTTTTGAAATGAACACCATTTCTGGCAACAACCACCGCCCATTTGCGGCCATTTGGGTTGAAAATGAAAACCGTGAATTGGTGCGTAATTTGGCATTGTGGTACAATAAACCTAAATGGATTCCTGATTTAAAAAATTGGTATCGTATAAATGGCGACTCGTTTAAAGCAGATAAAACCAACTTTGCTTCGGTAACAGGCGCTACCCGATCGCCGGGAAAATATACCGTTAAATGGGACGGAAAAGACGATAAAGGCAATTATGTTACACAAGGAAAATATACAATTATTATTGAAACCTCAAAAGAGCATGGAACTGATGAAATAATCCGCCAAACCATGGAGTTTAAAAAAGCTCCTCAAAAAGCAACAGATAAAGGTAACGTCGAAATCTCAAAAGTTACCTTCGACTTTTATAAAAAATAACACTACCGATCTTGACTATTATAAATCAAACTCCAAATACTCTTAAAAAGGAAACTGCAAAGCTTTCGCGGTGGTTGCACATTTACTTGTCTATGGTAAGTTTTGCCGTGGTGCTGTTTTTTTCCTTTACAGGTTTAACCCTTAATCACCCCAGTTGGTTTGGTGGCGATAAGCAGATGGTTGTAAAAAATAAAGGACAACTGAATGTAAACTGGGTAAACCAGCCCGACACCAACAAAATTGCTAAACTAGAAATTGTTGAGCTTTTGCGTAAAACCTATGCTGTAAAAGGGTTTGTAACCGAGGTTAGGATAGACGATGCAGAAGTAAGCGTTTCGTTCAAAGGTCCAGCTTATTCTTGCGATGCTTTTATTGATAGAGCCACGGGTAGTTACGAAGTTTCGGAAATTAAAATGGGTCTTGTAGCCGTAATGAATGATTTGCACAAAGGCCGAGATTCGGGCAAAGGCTGGGGCTGGGTAATTGATGTTTCGGCGGTATTTTTAATCTTGGTTTCGTTAAGCGGATTGATGTTGCTGTTTTTTATTAAAAAAAGACGATTTGCTGGCTTAATAACTGGAGCCGTTGGCTTGGGGTTGTGTTACCTTATTTATTTGCTTTTTGTACCATAATGACCAATAAGCGTATTTTAAGGAGCAAGAACTAAGTCCTAACAGAAATTCCTTTTCTGGCAAAACTGAGTAAATAGTGTATAAATGATCCGTTGAAGTTTTAAAGGAATGCTAAAACCCTCTTTTCCCTAAATAAAAATCTTCTTTAGTGGTCATTTCTGTTTTTGTTGCTTTGGTTTTGTCTTTATAACCTAGTAAATGAAGCGTACCATGTATCATTACGCGGCACAATTCATCGGCAGTTGCCGCCTTAAAAGCAGCTGCATTTTCTTTTATCCTTTCTATGCTGATAAAAATATCTCCTGCAATCGTTTTTGGCTCTGCTGAGTTGTCAAAAGTAATCACATCGGTATAATCGTCGTGTTGCAAAAAATCTTGGTTTATACGCAGCAAATATTCGTCGCTACATAAAATGAAATTAAGGTCTTCTAAAAGATAACCTTCAGCATCAACGGTTTCTTCAATCCATTTTTTAATTAAACGCTTATTTATGAGACTGTAATTGCTGTCTTCGGTATAAAAATTTATTTTTGCCATTTTTTTGTCTTCAGTATCTTTTGTTGAGGGCTAAAGGTAAAAATTATGTACAAAAAAGCGTAAATAAGAAAAAAAGTGTTTTCAGCGCCTTTAATCATAACTTTAAATAAATGGTAATTTAACTTGCGGCATTTATCTTTAGGCATTTAAAACACAATTTTATGAGAAAAATATTTAACCTTATTGTATTGATAACTTTTATGTCTACAAGTATGTTTGCACAAAAAAACATTAGCACATGGAATAAAAACAAGGTAATTGCCCATCGTGGGGCATGGAAGCTAAACAATTTACCCGAAAACTCAATCGCCTCGTTAAAACAGGCAATTGTACTAAAATGTTACGGGTCTGAGTTTGATGTGCACATGACGGCTGATAGTATTTTGGTTGTAAACCACGATCAAGATTTTATGCAAATGCCCATTGCCCAAACTACTTATCAAATGCTTTTAACAAAGCAGCTACCCAATGGCGAAAATATACCTACTTTAGAAAGTTACCTTAAAACCGGAATAAAGCAAAAACACACCAAACTTATTTTAGAGATTAAACCACAAAAACTGGGCAAAGAAACGGATTTAAAACTTACTCATAAGGTAATAGAAATGGTAAAAAACCTAAAAGCCCAGCCCTGGGTAGAGTACATTAGTTTTAGCTACGATATTTGCAACGAGTTGATTAAACAGCTACCGAACGTAAAAGTAGCTTATTTAGGAGGCGAAGTTGCGCCAGAAAAACTTAAGAACGATGGTTTTGATGGGTTGGATTATCATTTTTCTGTGTTTAGAAAAACAGAGTGGCTAACCGAGGCCAAAAAACTGGGGCTCAGCACTAACGCCTGGACAGTAAACACAATAGAAGAGATGCAATGGCTCATCAAAAATAACATTGATTACCTAACCACCAATGAACCCGAGTTGCTTTTCAAGTTGTTAGAAGAGAAATAAAAAAGCCTTAAAACAAAAAAGCATCCCGTACACACGGGATGCTTTGGTAAAATATGATAATAATTATATTACTTTCACATTAACGGCGTTTAAGCCTTTTTTACCGCTTTCAACATCGTATTCAACTTTGTCGTTTTCACGAATTTCATCGATAAGGCCTGTTGAATGTACAAAAATTTCGCTATCGCCATTTGCTGGGATAATAAATCCGAAACCTTTAGTTACATTAAAAAATTTTACTGTTCCTTCTTGCATTGTATTATATATTAATAATTAAAGAGCGCAAGGTACATATTTTAATTTTAATAAGTGCAAATCCCTCATTTTTTGATAAATATAAAATACAAAGTATAATTTAAGGCGTTGTTTTGCCTATCAAAATAAGGTTTACTTCGCTACTGTGTGGTAGGCTAAGTGTGGTTCCAGGCGTTATGATAAAAAGATTTTGCAAGTAAACATCGGTGATGCCTTGTAAGAGTCTTTTGC
Source organism: Sphingobacteriaceae bacterium (assembly GCA_947460275.1). Classification (GTDB taxonomy): domain Bacteria; phylum Bacteroidota; class Bacteroidia; order Sphingobacteriales; family Sphingobacteriaceae; genus Pedobacter. The sequence goes on from CANHHZ010000076.1 coordinate 7,318, forward strand.
GGGGCGGATAATCATCTCTCATCACGCCATCAACCCTGTTTACGTACATTTTTCCTTTGGCATCAACAATGACGGAAAAGCTATAGTTGAAATTTTTGTACGACTTGTTGATCTTTAATTTATAGAGTGGATACAAATAATCTACTGAGGAATGGCGCTTATTGGTTTCGTCTATAGTACTAATTTTTTCGACAGTTACGTTTTTGCTGTTGGGCAAAAATACCACAGGCTGGCGGGCAGCAAAGGCCAAGTCTGGATTATCTGGCGCTTTGAATGTTTTTATCGCCAAAGACCTAATAAAGGAAGTGTCGGCTTTTGTGGGTTTTTGCAGCTCGCCTATGGTTGTTTTTAGTTTTTTTTCGATATAATTTTTGCTGTAAAAAGTACAGTACACGTCAGAGCGGACGTCATCATCACCGGCAATGATTTTGCCATCTACTTGTAGGCGCTGTAAAACAATGCTGTCTTTGGTAATTGCCTTTGCCCTAAAAAATTCTCGGGCAAAATTATATACTCTGCCATGGTCAAACTGCAGGTAAAAAGCTTCCATTGCTTGCTTTTCTGGGCTGTAAGCCAACATTGTGTCAGGCGCTTTAACTTCGATAATCCAATTTGGTTCTTGCTGAAATCCGTTTTTGTTAAATGACAGCCCATTGCTAAAACGGCGTTTTACTTCAAAAAAGCGAATACCGTCTACGTCTCTAAAGGTTAAGTCGTTTTTACTTGCTGTCAATTTATCGCCCTGCGCTGCTGTACCTCTCTTTGAATCGTTTGTGCAGCTTAGCATTAGGCTAATATAAATTAAAAGACATTGTAAAAAAGAATACTTCATTTGGTACGGTTAAACAGCATTAACGGCGCAAATATATTATTGTTTCTTTTTTAATAAGATAACATTGGCAACTTTTCTTTGGCCTTCGTGATCCCAAAGCTTATTGTCGGAGGGGTAATTTACTACGCCATTACTTCCATATCCACTTACCCAAAGCGTGGTGGAGCCTCCGCCATCCAAATTAATGGCCGATACACAGCCTAACCAGCGCATGGTTTTGGCAAGTTCAAACAAACTCATTCCCGCCGAATTTTCGTTACGCCCATCAACGGTTAATAAAATGATACGCCCATTGGCTTTAATGCCTACTGCGCTTCGCGGATGCCTAAGTCTGTTGAAGGCTGCTGTATCTAAAAATTGTTCTTGTTGGTTAAAAAGTAAAAGCGGGCCTGTGTTCATGATGTTGGCTTCTGGAAGCATATTTTCCCAATTTCGGCTTCCGTCCCATTTTTTTATTTCCAATTTTCCATTCTCAATAACCAGGGCAGCCTGTTGGTGTCTGGCTCTTTTTTCGTTTTTTCCAAGTTGGTTTTGTGCAACTACTTTTCCGCTTACTTTAATAAAATCAACCGACCCGCCGTTTTTCACATCAAAAAAAGTGCCGTTTATGGCCGCTAGAGCATCATTTTCTTTACCAAATACACTGGTGGTTTTTAGTTCTTTTTCTTCGCTTCCCAAAGCAATATTCGGGGAGTTTTTACTAGCCCCTACTTCTAAAAAACTAATATTTTGGTTTGCATTAAAAAGATTTTTATCCTTAAAATGATAGGTAATCAATTTTGTTTTTGCTGCAATTTTTTGGCTATTCCAGCTGGCGTTTACCAAGGCCATAGAATCTATGTTTTGGCCAAAAGTTGCGTTTGCTGATAAAACACAAAATAAAAAAAATATTTTTCTCATCGTTTATAAAGGCATAAAAAAACCCGCTCTTTAATTAGAGCGGGTTTAGAAATTAATTTTTAGGGTTCAAAATATTGTCTATTCTGCTAGCTAAATCTTCGTAATGTGCTTTTGTAGTTACATCTGCAGCTACTGCTCTAGATTTTGCTGTGGCCAATAGGGTTTTAAGTTCAACCCTTACATAAGGCCTAATGTCAGTTAACGAGACATTTACTGGTGTAAACGAGAAACCAGGAGGCAGATTTGTTGGTGCTGGTGCATCAACCATTAAACTACCTAACCTATCTATATAACCCCTTTGTAAATTGCGTTTAAA
>CANHHZ010000077.1 GCA_947460275.1 Sphingobacteriaceae bacterium
GTAGTTACCTTAGAAAGTGGCAAAAAATTACGCAACTTAGAAATTGCCTATCATACTTATGGCCAATTAAATGCAAAAAAAGACAACGTAATTTGGGCTTGCCATGCACTTACAGCAAATTCGGATGTGTTAGATTGGTGGAAAGGTTTATTTTGCAACAATGCTTTGTTTAACCCAGAAGAACACTTTATTGTTTGTGCAAATGTTATAGGTTCAAATTATGGCAGTACCAACCCCTTGAGCGAAAATCCAACCACAGGGCAGCCTTATTATTTGTCGTTTCCCGAATTTACCATTCGCGATTTAGCAGCTACACATCATTTGTTGGCCAAACACCTCCACATCAACACCATAAAAGTAGTTATTGGAGGTTCTTTAGGAGGGCAACAAGCTTTAGAATGGGCTTTAGCAGGAACAAATTTGATAGAAAACTTAATTTTAATCGCTACAAATGCTGTTCATTCACCATGGGGAATAGCTTTTAACGAAAGTCAACGATTGGCCATTAGTACCGACAGGACTTTTTACGCCAATCAGCCAGATGGCGGCTTAAAAGGATTAAAAACTGCTCGGAGCATCGCTTTATTATCTTACAGAACTTACGATGCTTACGCTAGCACACAGCTAGAAAGTGTAAACGATAAAACAACGGGGTATAGGGCAGCATCTTATCAAAATTATCAAGGTGAAAAATTGTGTAACCGCTTTAACGCTTACAGCTATTGGTACTTAACCAAGGCGATGGACAGTCATCATGTGGGTCGCGGCAGAAAAAGCATAGCTGATGCTTTAGGTCAGATAACCTCAAACACCTTGGTTATTGGCATAGAAAACGACATATTGTTCCCTATTTGCGAGCAAAGATTTTTAGCCGAACATATTAAAGATGCCGAGTTTGCCTGCATTAACTCTCCCTATGGACACGATGGCTTTTTAATTGAAACCGACAAATTGACCAAAATTATTGGTGATTTTTTAAGAGACAGCGCCAATAAAAAGATCATCAAATTAAACAGAACAGCCTAGTAGAGGTAGAAGGCAGAAGGCGAAAGGTGGATGGCCTAAGGTCTAAATACTAAATACTAAATACTAAACATAAAATGAGCAAGAAACTTAAAATCGGATTATTTGGATTTGGAGTAGTTGGACAAGGTTTACACGACATTATTCGCGGTCAAAACCTTAACATAGAAATAGTAAAAATTGCCATTAAAAATCCTGAAAAGAAGCGCAGTTTAAATGCAAATCTATTTACTACTTCGCACGAAGAAATTTTAAACAACCCAGAAATCAATACCATTGTAGAATTGATAGACGATGCAGAAGCTGCGTATGAAATTGCAAAAAAGGCATTGAGTACTGGCAAAAATGTAGTTTCGGCCAATAAAAAAATGATTGCCACGCACTTACAAGAACTGGTCAATTTACAAGCCAAATATGGCACCTCTCTGCTTTACGAAGGTGCCGTTTGCGGTAGTATTCCAATTATACGCAATTTGGAAGAATATTACGACAATGAGCTTTTGCATGGCATTAGTGGTATTTTTAATGGTTCTTCCAACTACATTTTATCTAAAATATTTAACGAAGGGTTGGCTTACCAAACCGCATTAAAACAAGCGCAAGATTTAGGCTTTGCCGAAACAAACCCGATTTTAGACGTAGGTGGTTATGACGCCAAATACAAACTCACCATAGCTACGGCGCATGCTTATGGATTGTTTATCCATCCCGATCAAATTTTAAATATTGGCATACAAAATATTAGCGACGCAGACATTAAATATGCGAAAGAAAAGAATTTTAAAATTAAATTGGTGCCAACTTCTCGAAAAATTAGCACCAAACAAATGATAAGCTATGTGTTACCAAAATTTGTTAAGCCAGATGATTTCTTGTACAACGTAGAAAACGAATACAATGGCGTAACGGTACAAGCGGCATTTGCCGACAAGCAATTCTTTTTTGGTAAAGGTGCGGGCGGACATCCAACTGGTGCTGCCGTGTTATCAGATATTGCTGCACTGCGCTACGATTATCGTTACGAATACAAAAAACACCACCAACAAAATGGTTTAATAACTACCGACAAAGTAAGTCTTGAAGTGTATATCCGCTATGCGCATGAATACACCATTGAAAAATTGAAGGTAGAAAACATCAGCGAACGTTTTTCACGCAACGACTATAAATATATAATTGGTAGCGTGAGCTTAAAAAGCTTAATTACCCACAAAGATTTACTTTTAAATAAAGACGTTTTTATTGCCCAAACAGGAAAGCTAACTTATAGCCAGCAAGACCTCAAAGCCATAGCCGAAGAAAATGTGTGGTAAAATTAATTTTGTTTTGTTTTAATTGCAAAAAGCCCCGAATAAATTCGGGGCTTTTGCTTTTATTTAATTCTAAGGCTAAGAAATCTCTCTGTTGATGTCCCAATTTTCTAAGTAATCCGCTACGCGGCGTACAAACGAACCCCCTAAGGAGCCATCTACTACCCAATGGATAAGAAAGGGAAAGAAACATCATGTGGCACATCTAAATCTTTTGAAAAAAAAGTAATGATGTTTAAAAAGCAAAATAACATGTTTGTAACATAAATCACATGATTTAAATTGTTGTTTAAACATTAATAGAGTAAATTTGATAATTAGTTAAAAATGATATGAAAAAAAACAGTTTATTCACCCTTGTCATTGCTTTGCTGTTGACAACTTCTTGTAAAACTTATAAAAGCTCAGTCAGCAATTCTACTGCGGCGTTTTACAATTACGAAATACAACACCAAGGCAGCGGAGCTGGTACAGAAACCGTAAAGGTATTTTCTTATGCCAAAAACGAAAAAGAAGCAATCGAGCTTGGAAAATTAAATGCCATAAGAGCTATTTTGTTCAAGGGCATTCCAAATGCCGATTACCAAAAACCCATGGTACCCGAAGTTGGTGCAGAAGAAAAGTACAAAAGCTATTTTAACGAATTTTTAAAACCAGGTGGTAAGTACCTAAAGTTTATCGCTTTAACAAATAACAATTTGGATGTGTTCAAATCTACCGAACAACAAAAGGTTGGCATTACCGTAACCATCCAAAAAGACAACCTGCGTAAAGAATTAGAAGCTGCAAACATCATCAAACCACTTAATTATGGATTTTAAAAAGATTTCAGCATACCTGATGACAGCTGCATTGATGCTGCCAGTATTGGCATTTGCTCAAGCTAAAAAACCAACTCTTATGGTTTTGCCAAGCGACAACTGGTGTGAACAAAGGTTTTTCATGACCACATTCGACAACCAAGGAACCAAACAAAAGGTACCCAATTATAAGCAGGCTTTTCAGGAAGACACAGAAATTGGCCAAGTGATCTCTAAAATTGGCTCTTTGATGATTGACCGTGGTTTCCCGTTGAAAGATGCAGAGCAAGAAATAAAAGCCATAGAAGCACGAACTGCAGAAGACAACATGTTGGTAAGTACAACATCTGGATCTTCCATTGCCGAAAGCCCTTTAGATAAGCTTAAAAATAGAGCAAAAGCTGATATCGTGATACAGATATGGTGGAAAGTGAACAAAACTGAACAAGGAAAATCTGTTTCATTTGTACTTGAAGCTTTTGATGCCTACACAAGTAAAAGAATTGCAGCTTCAACAGGTAATGGTGCGCCAAATTCGACAGAGATAGTACCCGTACTCCTGCAAAATGCAATTACCGCAAACATTGATGGGTTTGTTAGTCAGTTACAATCGCATTTTGACGACATGTTTAACAATGGAAGAGAAATATTGCTTACCGTAAAAAAATGGAACAGTTGGGACAAAGACATGGAAACCGAAATTGACGGAGAAGAAATCACCGAACACATCAATACTTGGATGCAGAAAAATACAGTTAAAGGGCGTTTTAACCGCAGTGATGCTACAGAAAACATCATAAGGTTTGACCAAGTAAAAATTCCACTTTACGATGCCAACAACAATGCCATTGATGCACGACAGTTTGGTAAAGGTTTACAAAAATACCTAAAAACTGCTCCTTTTAATTTTGAAGTAAAGCTGATGACAAGAGGTTTAGGAGAAGCCATACTTGTTTTGGGCGAAAAATAATCAGATATGAAAAAAATTATAAAGCTATTCATACTTATTGTAATAGCTACCAATGCAAAAGCTCAAGTATTAGAAGATTTTGGCAGAGTGGTTTTAAACACCTACCTACCAGAAAAATTAGCCTTACCAGCCGAAGCCAAAAACTTATTGGCCACTAAACTGAGTCAAATCACCAGTACCAACGGCATCGGCGGAAGTCAGGTAAACCCTAGATTTATCATTACGGCAAATATTAATGTGGGTACAAAAGATGTGATAGCGGGGCCTCCACAATTGATTGCACAAAACCTAGACATCACTTTGTTTATTGGCGATGCACTAAGCAATACTATTTTTGCCAATGTTACGCTAAGTGTAAAGGGCGTAGGTACCAATGAAAATAAAGCTTTTATTGATGCGCTCAAAATGATCAATCCAAAAAATAAGGAAATCACCTCATTTTTAGAAGAAGGCAAAAATAAAATTATCAATTACTACATCAGCCAGTGCGATTTTATTTTAAAAGACGCTGATGCATTAGTTAAGCAACAAAAATATGCAGAAGCCATTTATAAATTGTCTCTAGTTCCTGAAGTATCACAAAAATGCTATTTCAGTACCCTAGATAAAATAGCCTTAATTTATCAACAAAAAATTGATGAAGAATGCAAAGTAAAGTTGAGCCAAGCTAAAAGCGTTTGGACAGCAGCGCAAAACCCAAAGGGTGCAGAAGATGCAGGCGACATTTTGAGCACAATAAACCCTATGGCTAGCTGTCAAGCAGAGGTAAATACTTTGACAAAAGCTATTGACTTGAAATTAAAAGCCGACGAAAAAGCCAAATGGCTGTTTAAAATGAAACAATACGCCGATAAAATTGCTGCACAAAAGGAAATGGTAAGGATAGCCGAACAAAAATCTGTGAGAGATGATACGTATCGTGAAAACCAATCAAAACGAGATGCTATTTCACAGGAAAAACAATCGAGCAGAAACTTTGAATTAGACAAAATACGGGCAAACTCCTACCGCGAAATTGCTGTTGAATATGCACGTAATCAGCCCAAAACAATTACAAATAATACCATTTACTGGAGGTAAGTATGGAATTTTTAGGATATATCAAACATGATGCTTTAATTTTTTTTAATCAAAATTGAATCAGAGGTATTCTTTTAAAACAAAGTATCAAACCCAGAAAAACAACTATTATTTACAGTTTAATGTTTTGAATTAGTAAATGATAAATAAATTTTTGACCAATTTTTAGTTAATAAACGTAAAAAACCATAAATTAATACTCAAAATACAAATGAAAAAACTAACCATATTTTTTTTACTTACATTAAGTTTAAACACTTTTGCTCAAGATGCAGACAAAATTGTAACTCTAATCGTTAGCGGGCAAGGAAAAACTCAAGATGAAGCCAAACAAAATGCACTTAGAAATGCCATAGAACAGGCTTTCGGTACATTTATTTCTTCAAAAACAGAAATACTAAATGACAACTTGGTAAAAGACGAAATTGTTTCTGTATCAAATGGAAATATTCAAAAATTTGAGGTAATTTCTGAACTAAACACCCCTAGTGACGGCTTTATAATATCAATTTCTGCAACAGTTTCAGTATCAAAGCTCACTTCTTTTATTGAAAGTAAGGGTATAAGTGCTGAATTTAAAGGGAATCTTTTTGCTTTTAACATCAAGCAACAAATATTTAATGAACAAAATGAAATAAAAGCCATTAAAGATTTATTCGACATTGTTCAATCAATTTCACTAAAGTCTTTTGATTATTCGTTAAAAGTAAGCAGCCCGGTTGCAAAAAGTAGTGATAACCAGAATTGGAAAATAGGTTTAGTTGTAAGTGTCGTAACAAATGAAAATATCAATAATATTTCATCCTATCTCTACAAAACTTTACAAGGAATTTCTTTGATTAGAGAAGAGCAATTGAACTACCAAAATTTAGGTAAAAAATTATATCCCTTAAGTATCTCAATTAATGACTCTCAAAGTGATCACTTAGTTTTTAGAACCTCAAATACTCAAGAATTAATTGAAAAACTATTTAAAGAAGTAACAAAAGGTGCGTTGAACTTTAAAATCAATAACGGAGTAAATGAAATAAAATTAAATTCAAATGATTTAGAAAAATATTCAAAAATTATTTTTCTTAAATATTTAAAAAATAACAATCTCTACTCATTTGGTTTGCCAGCGAAAGCCCCTAGTACTGGGAATTCTGCATGGATTTCTTACATGCAAAAATTGTATCAAGCTAACGGAGTCATTAAACAACTTTTTCCATTCGTTATTAAGTTAGAAGATAAAATGTTTGGACAAAAGAGGGAAGAACAATCTTGGAACGGTAATAATTATATACCTTTCACTATATTCATTGCAGATCCAGGTTTAATTGTTGCACTTAACAACATTCCAGCAGGTCAAGAAATAATCAGCATAGCTATTGATGACAACAAATCACTTCAAGAATTGGATAAAATTACAGAATATAAAGTTTCACCAATTGATAAAAAATAAATAATCATGAAATATCCATTCCTACTTCTAGTCTCTCTTTTTTTATCGACAACTCTAGTTGCTCAAGGAATTAATGAAGAGAAAACAAGCTTAACAAACTTTCTCAAAAGAATGTACAACTCCACTCCTTTTGAGGGCGTAAAAGTTATAGAGGATTACGATCACCAATACCTGGTATCGGTACTCAGTCTCGATAAAGCAAAATACCCTAGCCCCTCCATACTAAACAGAGTTGCACAAGTAACGGCACAAAGAAATGCCAACACGTATTTAAACGGATCAACCATTAGTAGCGATTTAGTGATTAAAACCACCGAACAAAAAGTGGGAAATAAAACAAATACCGTAGTAGAAAGCATAGAATCCATAAAAGAGAATGCCATGGGCTTTACCCAAGGCTTGGAGCTACTTACCAATTTCGACGATGAGCAGAGCAAACGCATGGTGTTTATCTATTCCCGCGAAATCCAAAAAACTATTAAATAACATGAAAAATTCATTTTACATGCTTTTGCTTTTATTAGCATGCGCTAAACTTAGCTCCGCACAAGAAACCGATAAAATAGTAACGCTAGTAGTAAGTGGGCAAGGGAAAACACCAGATGAAGCAAAACAAAATGCATTACGAAGTGCAATTGAACAAGCATTTGGCACATTCGTTTCTTCAAATACGGAAATACTGAATGATAATTTGGTGAAAGACGAAATTGTGTCTGTTGCCAATGGAAACATACAAAATTTTGAAGTGATTTCTGAACTAGAAATACCCAATTTAGGCTATAATACCACGTTAAAAGCTACGGTATCTGTTACTAAGTTAACTTCTTTTGTTACAAGTAAGGGTTTTGAAGCAGATTTCAAAGGAAGTCTTTTTGCATTTAATGTTAATCAGCAAATTTTTAATGAAAAAAATGAAGTAAAAGCTATTAACGATATGTCAACTGTTATAAAGTCTTTAGCTGATATTGCATTTGATTATAGCATTAAACCAAGTGAACCTATTGCTGTTAATTCAAGCAACGATCAATGGAAAATACCTTTGGAAATTAGTGTTTTTGGGAATAATAATTTAATTACCCTAGCTGACTATATGCACAAAACTTTAAAAGGACTTTCACTCTCTACAGATGAAGCAAATAATTATATTAAATTAGGAAAAAAAGTATACCCTGTTTCTTTTGCCGTAAACAATAAGAATTTTAGTTACCTCATATTAAGATCGGAGAAAAGTGCGTCTGATTTAATTAAACTGTTGTATTATTTTAATCATAGCATACTTAATTTTAAAGTATCAAACGGGGTAGAAACCTTTACGTTAGAAGATCATAGGGAAAACCTTTATTATATCTATGATGCAAATTTTAGATTCTTTTCTGGTACAACAACATCAAGAGGAGACCGTATTAACTACAATGCAAGTGTTTTCTATCCTAAGGTAGGTTCCTCATTTTCAAAAGTTGGTATTGAAGATGCTGGCCTAATTGTTAAACCTCAGTATTCTGGCCAAAAGTTTTTAGCCAGTGAATCTCATAGAAAAGACTATTATGTAGTTTTAAATTACAAATCTTGGTATAAAAATCAGTTTATAAACGAGATAGAGAATTTTTACAATGATCATTATGTAGAATTTTATTTATATAGTACAAACAATACTGAGTATGATCGTGACCGGTACTTAATTAATCAATTCGCATTTGTAAAAAAACTAAAAAATGTTATTTCTAATAATAAAATTGGGCTTATTATATCTTTTGTAAATTTAGTTCCTGGAAACGAATTGGTCAGATTTGATTATAACGATTTGAGAACTATTGACGAAATGCAAAAAATTAAAAACTATAAAATAATTAGTCAATAATCGGGATGTTAGTAGTTTTTAAATTTATTTTACCTCATCACCCACCAATACACCACATCCCAATTAATTTGATTGTTTGGGTATTCCCGCCTAAGGTAGGATGCTAAATCCTTTAGAATGCCTTTATCTCTCACTCCAGACCAGTTCAGATCAGCTATGAGCTTTGGGAAGCCATGATAGTTGTTTTAATCATTGATGGTTTCAATCACTTCTTCAGGCGTAACTTCAGCAAATAAACAGAGACCTGCTGACCAATAAATCTGTTTATAGTGATTATCAAAGGTGATGGTCACCAACTTTTTGGTCTTTTTGATTTTTAACATATTAATAAATCTTAGTTTTACATTTTACAAAGTTGAACGCACAGATACCCCCCTATTTAGGTACCTGTGTCACTCAATTGCTGTACTTTTTAGTGTTTTTCTAACTCCTTACCACTTAAACGATATAGGTGGTACCAGGTGTTTTACCAGTTGATTTGGTTCTCAGGAAATTCTCTTTTGATGTCCCAATTTTCTAGGTAATCCGCTACACGGCGTACAAAAAAGCCCAAACAACGGCACTATTGCAAGCCTTAAAAAATTGCCAGGGCTAAACTAAAAAACTACTGATGTAATAAAAATCTTTTTTTGTTTCTATTTTTAGAAACTTTAACTAGCTTTGTATCACCAAACATTTACCAAATGAGATTTTTTGAGACACGTTTTTTAGCAGAAGCTGATGAATTTATTGCTCAACTTGACGTTAAAACAATTAAAAAAATATTTTACAACATTGACCTTGCCGA
>CANHHZ010000078.1 GCA_947460275.1 Sphingobacteriaceae bacterium
GTTAATTTCTCTGAGCTTTCTTCGGCTCAACAAGCCGAAAAAAGCAGCGACCTTAGGGCTCGTGTAATGAAAGCCAGAGCAGTACAAGACCAACGCTTTGCCGACAACGAAAACTTGCATTTTAACGCACAAATGAGTCCAAATATGGTGCGCCAAATTTGTGTCATTAACCCAACCGGACAAGCGCTCATTAAACAAGCCATGGAAAAATTAGGTTTATCGGCCCGTGCCTACGATCGTATTTTAAAAGTTTCCCGCACTATTGCCGATTTGGCCGCTAGCGAAAACATTGAGATAGAACACCTGGCCGAAGCCATACATTACCGCAGTTTAGATAGAGATAGTTGGGCGGGGTAGTTTACGAAAAATTCCATCCATTGCTAGCGCACGCGTGCAGCGTGTGCTATTAGCTTAAACTGCATAAAGCATGCTATTTACACGATAATCTATGAGCAGAAAATATAAGTTTTTAAACAAAGAGGGGTTGTACTTTGTAAGTTTCGCAACTGTAAATTGGATAGATGTATTTGTTAGAGAGGCTTATAGCAATATTATCGTTGAAAGTTTAAACTATTGCATTGAACAAAAAGGAATGGAAGTATATTGTTGGTGTATTATGCCTAGCCACATTCATTTAATATTTAGGGCAAAAGCAAACAATCCAGATGTTTTGCTTGGAAGATTTAAGGAATACACCTCAAAGAAACTTGTAAAGACCATACAAGAAAACCAAATAGAAAGCAGAAAAGAATGGATGCTATGGCTGTTTGAGCGGGCTGCCTTAAAGAGCAGTAATGTAAATGCTAAACAGTTTTGGCAACACAACAACAAGCCAATAGAATTATGGAGCCCAGCAGTTATTGAACAAAAAGCAGATTACATCCATCAAAACCCGGTTGTTGCAGGCTTTACAACAAAAGGACGCCATTGGAAATATAGTAGCGCAATAGATTACAGCGGAGGCAAAGGTTTAGTTAACATTGAATATTTATAGCTTTATTGAGTAATGGGCACACGCGGCACGCGTGCGCCAGCGAGGGGATTTTAAATTGTTTAGAAAATATTTTTACTTATATCCGCATTAAGAGCTTAAAATGCTTAGCTAGCGCACGCGTGCCGCGTGTGCTATTAGCTTAAACTACCCCTCCCGATACCTATCAATCAATCTACCAATATCCTCTACTTCTTTGTTTTCTTCAACAATGGGTAAATCGGTTTTGTAGTCGATGCGCATCCATTTGTTGTTTTTGTTTTTGAGGATTTGGGTATATTCTATCCCTCCCTTAAAAATAGTGTAAGTATCCTCTTCGGGTATGATTTCGTAAACCGTGCCGTTAACCTTAATGTAGAAGCTATCGTCCATATTAAATTTCTTCTTCTTCGACTTCTGGGTTTTCGAGATAGGTCTCAATCAACTGGCCAATTTGGTGCACTTCGGCATCATAATCAAAAAGTGGCAGGGCGGTTTCCTTGTCAAATTTTATCCATTGTTGCCCGCTGTCTTTTTGGATTTGGAGATATTCTTTTCCGTCCTTAAATACTACGTAAGTGTCGTTTCCTTCAGGAAAAATGGCATAATTAATTTCGCCTATTTCAATGTCAAACGGTTGTTGCATTAGTTTTTTAGTGCTTTTAATTGGTTAATAAAATTGATAAACTTATCGCTGGCGTAATTTGCGGCGCCCACTTCTTTAAACGACAAGCGGCCTTTTTTGTCCAGTACCACGGTTGTAGGCAACGACCCTGCAAACAGGGTTTCAGGTATGCTGCTGGCTATGTTGTAAACTGGCAATTGGTAGCCTTTTCTGTCCATATAAGCTTGTGCTTTGGCAAAATCGCTGTCGGCATCTACCAAAATAAACACCACTTCGCTGTCGTTTTTAAATTGCTGGTGCAGTTTGTTTACCGATGGCATTTCGGCCAGGCAAGGGGGGCACCAAGTAGCCCAAAAGTTTAAAAAAACTACTTTGCCATTTAAATCGGCTAAGCTTAGCGTATTTCTCTTGGCATCTTTAAACTTGATGGCCGATAAATCTTGTATCGCTTGCTGTTTTGGCTGTTCAATAGCGGGCTTAAACAAGCCAACTTGCATTAAACCCTGTATCAACAAGGCTTTGGCCGATGGCACAAAAATAAATACCGCCAACAGGGCGATAAACAAGAAATTTAAAATTCTTTTTTTGGTTAGTGTTTTCATAGTTTCTAATCTAAACAAACTTAACTTAAAACGTTTAACTTACAACTTTAAACTAACTTCTCTTAAGTTCTATCACGGTAATTTCTGGCCAAATGCCAATTCGTCCCGAATAACCCAAAAACCCAAAACCGCGGTTGATGTTTAAAACGCTTCCGTTTTCTTTTTTAATGCCCGCCCAATGTTTGTATCTGTATTTTACAGGACTCCATTTAATGCCAAAAGCTTCTATGCCAAACTGCATGCCGTGGGTATGGCCCGATAAGGTTAAATGAATATTGGTTTTGTGGTTTTTTACTTTGGCCTCCCAATGCGATGGATCGTGAGATAACAAAATTTTAAACTTTTCGTCGGCTACGTTTTGCAATGCTTTTTCTAAATCGCCACGTTCGCCAAAGCCTATACCCCAATTTTCTATCCCCGCCAAAACTACTTTTTCGCCGTCTTTTTGCAGTTCAATATGTTCGTCTAACAACAAACGGAATCCCAAATTTTGATGAAATGCTTTTAGCCTATCAAGGTTTTGGTTTTTAGCTTCTGCCGAAGGCCATTTTACGTAATCGCCATAATCATGGTTGCCCAAAACGGAGAACTGCCCATAAGGGGCTTTAATTTGCGAAAATTGGCCAATCCAAGGTTCAATCTCTTCGGCTTTGTTGTTTACCAAATCGCCAGTAAAAACAAATACATCCGATTGTTGCGCATTAATCATGTCAATTCCCTTTTGTACCGCCTTTGGATTGGTAAAACTGCCTGCATGCACATCAGATATTTGGGTAATGGTAAACCCGTCGAAAGCTTGAGGCAAATCATCAAAAAACAACTGGTGTTTTATTACTCTGTAAGCATATTTTCCCCGCAGCATACCATATAAAAACAATAAAACGGCAAACAGGGCAAGGGTTAGGCCAAAGCTTAGCCAATATTGGTTACGAGCAGGCACCACAAAGTGATGATTGCTAATGTAATTGAAAAAACCTGCAAAAGGACGGTAAATATCGCCTAGCAATAAAATCAGTACAAACAAAATTTCGCTGATAAAAAGGATTAAGAAGATATGGGTATTCCACTTAAAAAACTTATCCATTCCCTTGGTAGGCACACGCAGCAAGGCAAAAATTAAAGACAACAATAATATTGCTATTGAGCCCCAAAAAATTGGTTGCAAATGTGGTGAGGTAAAAATAATTTGCAAGCCCTTTAGCACGTAAGTATTGAGCAATAAAAACAGCAAAATAATTGCGGTAAAAGGCACTAGTGGAGATTTTCTTTGCATGCGTTTAAATTAAAAAATCCGTCATGTTTGCTTTGTAGGAAATCTAAAGATATTCCTTTTGCCAACATGACGGATATAAAATTGGTTGTTAATTCTTAAATCAATTCTACACTTCGACTTACAAAAGCCGTTAGCTCGGCTCCAGTTAGCATCCCTTGCGATAGCAAAGCCAAATCAATGGCCTGTTTGGCAAACTTATTTTGTTCTTCCTCGTTGGTAGAAGCCAAAATTTTGCTTACCAATTTATGGTTGCCGTTAATGGCTACTTTGTAACTATCGGGCATGTTGCCGTAAAAGCTCATGCCACCTCCCATTTTGGCCATGTCTTTCATGCGACGCATAAACTCGTCCATGGTAATGGTTACCGGCGCATCATCAGGGTTTAAGGCCACCACCTCTACGCTAAAGTTTGGTTTGCCCACTGCTTTTTCGAAAATGGTTTTAACGTTTGTGCTTTGCTCTTCGCTTAACACAGACTCTAAAGCCTCGTCTTTTTCTATCAACTGGTTGGCCACGCTAGCATCAACACGTTTCAACTGTGTTTTTTCTAGCTTTTGCTCTAAACTGCTTACAAAATGAGCATCAATTGGCGTGTTCATTACCAACACATCATAGTCTCTTTTCTCGGCAGCCTGTATAAATCCGTCTTGCTTATCTAAGTCGGTAGTGTACAAATAAACTACATTCCCGTTCTTATCGGTTTGTATTGGCGCAACTTTTTCTTTGTATTCTTCAAAAGTAAAGTTTTCGCCTTTGGTGTTGGTAAGCAGAGCGAAGTCTTTGGCTTTGTCGTAAAACTTCTCTTCGCTAATCATTCCGTATTTAACGAACAAACCAATGTTGCTCCATTTTTCTTCGTAAGCTTTACGGTCTTTGTTGTACAGTTCGGCCAATTTATCGGCTACTTTTTTGGTAATGTAGCTGTTAATTTTTTTCACGTTGCTATCAGCCTGTAAAAAGCTTCTCGACACATTAAGTGGGATGTCTGGCGAGTCTATCACCCCGTGCAACAACATTAAAAACTCTGGTACAATGTCTTTTACCTCGTCGGTAATAAACACTTGGCGACTAAACAACTTGATTTTGTTGCGTTGCATGTCGAAATCTTCTTTCACCTTAGGAAAATACAAAACTCCCGTTAGGTTAAAAGGATAATCTACGTTGAGGTGTATCCAAAACAATGGATCTTCAGAAAAAGGATACAATTGCTTGTAAAAATCTAAATAATCCTCGTCTGACAAATCTGCAGGTGCTTTGGTCCAAATTGGGTTGGTGGTGTTAATGATGTTCGCCACCTCAACCGATTTGTATTTGGTTTTTCCTTCTTCGTCTTTGCCATCTTCTTGTTGATTGGTTTTGGTACCAAACTGAATTGGAACAGGTAAAAACTTAGCGTACTTATCTAATATTTCTTGTAGTTTTTGTTCGCTTAAAAACTCTTCCGATTCGGTATTAACGTGCAAAATAATGCTAGTACCGCGGGTTGTTCTATTGCCATCGGCAATTTCAAATTCGGTGCTGCCATCACAAGTCCATTTTGCAGGTGTGGCGCCCTCTTGGTAAGATAGCGTTTGAATTTCAACCAAATCGGCCACCATAAATGCCGAATAAAAGCCTAAACCAAATTTACCGATGATTTCGTTGGCATCTTTGGCGTCTTTAAACTTCTCAACAAACTCGCTAGCTCCTGAAAAAGCCACTTGGTTGATGTATTTTTTAATTTCTTCGGCTGTCATGCCCAACCCATTATCGCTAATGGTAATGGTTTTTGCCGCAGCATCTAAGCTTACTTCCACCAAAGGTTCGCCAAGCTCGCCATTGTATTGGCCTAGCGCCGATAAACGTTTAATTTTTTGAACCGCATCAACTGCGTTAGAAACTAATTCCCTTAAAAAAATTTCATTGTCCGAATACAGGAATTTCTTGATGATTGGGAAAATGTTTTCTGTGTGAATGGAAATACTTCCTTTTTCTGTTGCCATAATTAGTTTATAATTTTTTTGATTACACCTATGCTTATCAATGCTTGTTCCAAAATGTTTTTTAAGTCAAAATGACAGCGTTAATGTGTTCTTCAGGCACAAAATTTAAGGTAAGTATTTGTATCTTTGTCCATTAATGGAATATAACGTTCATCCCCTAGCCAACGGAATTAGATTATTGCATGTGCCTTCGGCCTCCGCCATTTCGCACGCCTGTATCATTATCAATAGCGGCTCTCGTGACGAGGAAGAACAGCAAATGGGTTTAGCTCATTTTATAGAGCATTTGGTTTTTAAGCGCACCGAAAAACGCAACACCAACCAAATTTTAACCCGTTTAGAAAATGTTGGCGCCGATTTAAACGCCTATACCACCAAAGAATACACTTGCATTCACGCTTCTTTTTTAAACCCGTATTTAGATAGAACTTTAGAGCTTTTTAACGATATTGTTTTTCATTCGATTTTTCCTGAAGACGAAATGGAAAAGGAAAAAGGGGTGATATTAGATGAAATTACATCCTACCAGGACCAGCCCGAAGAAGCCATAAACGACGATTTTGAAGACATGCTTTTTGCTGGTCACCCCATGGGAAGAAACATTTTGGGAACGCCCGAAACCGTTACCGCATTAACGCAAAAAGACATCCATCAATTTATAAAAGCAAACTATAAAACCACCGAAATTGTAGTGGCTGTTTTTGGCAATTACAGTTTCAATAAATTGATAAAAGTGGGCAGCAAGCATTTTGAAGCAGTGCCAGCCAACTATTCTGATAAAAAAAGAATAGCCCCAATTGCAAACCCAATGCAAAGCCTGACAGTAAAAAAACAGATTATGCAGGCACATTGCATGTTGGGCACACAATCGTATTCGCTGCACCATCCTTACAAAGCAGGACTGCTTTTGCTCAACAACATGCTAGGCGGCACGGGCATGAGTTCTATTTTAAATTTGCAGTTGAGAGAAAAATACGGCATTGCTTACACCATTGAAACGAATTATAGTCCACTAAGTGATACCGGGATTTTTGCACTTTACTTTGGCACCGACAAAGAAAAAATTGAAAAAGCGACGAACTTAATTTTTAAAGAATTTAAAAAATTTAGAGAAAATCCGTTAACAGAGATCCAACTGCAAAAGGCTAAAAACAAATTTATTGGACAAATTGCGCTAGGCGAAGAAAACCGAATGGGCTTAATTATCGCCATGGCCAAAAGCTTAATCGATTACAATAGAATTGACGATTTGGAGACCGTTTTTAATAAAATTAGAGCGGTAAGCACGGCTGATATGGCCAACATTGCCAACGAGATATTGGATGAGCAAAAGTTAAGCTCGTTGATTTTTTACCCTGCTGAGGATTAAAAAATTTCATTTTTCAGCAATTTACCTTTCTGTTATACCCTAAATTGTTCGGTTTTTTAATTTTTTGTACTTTTGTACCATGAAATTACCAATTGTAGCTTACGGCGACCCCGTTTTAAAGAAGCTTTGTACAGATATTGACCAAACCTATCCAGATTTACAACAACTGGTTCAGAACATGTTCGAAACCATGTACAATGCCAGTGGCGTAGGTTTAGCGGCACCTCAAGTAAACTTACCTATTCGTTTGTTTATTGTGGAGATAAAAGCCGACGAAGAAGAGCCGGCCTACAAAAAGGTATTTATCAACGCACAAATTTTAGAAGAAACCGGCGAACCTTGGGCTTTTAACGAAGGCTGTTTAAGCATCCCAGATGTGCGTGAAGATGTAATTCGAAAACCTAATGTTTTAATTCGTTATTACGACGAAAATTGGACTTTACACGAAGAAGTGGTAACTGGCTTTCCAGCTCGTGTGATACAGCATGAATATGACCATATTGAAGGCAAGCTATTTACCGATAAGCTTAGTTTATTGCGCAGACAAATGTTGAAAGGAAAATTAGACAACATTGCCAAAGGAAAGGTACATACCGATTATAAAATGCGTTTTCCTAAGCAAAACAAGAAGAGGTAAAGTTGGCCTTAGTCTTCGACAAGATCTGACTGACAGATAGCCTGTTTAAATTGGGTTTAAACCCCTTAAATTAAATTTGTCCTTTATAATTTGGGTCAAAATCTACCATCCATTCTATTCCGTATTTGTCTCTAAACATACCAAAATACGATCCCCATGGGCTATCGCTTATGGGCATTTCTATTTGTCCGCCTGCCGAAAGGCCGTTAAACAATTTATCGGCTTCTTCTTTGCTTGTTGCGCTTATTGATATTTTGGATCTGTTTTCGTTTTCGTTTGTTTTGCCCATAAATTCGGGCACATCGTTGGCCATTAAAACATTGTTGCCTATGGGCAGGGCAATGTGCATGATTTTATTTTCTTCGTGCGCCGCTACCTCAAAACCAGGCCCAGCCATGTCTTTAAAACGCATAATTTTGGCAAACTCGCCACCAAAAACCGATTTATAAAAATTAAACGCCTCTTGGGCATTTCCGTTGTAGTTTAAATGTATATTGATAGTGGCCATAGCTTAGGCGTTTATTAATTTTTCAATATCAAATTTAGTCATTTGCATAAAAGCATACATTACTTTTGGTGCTTTTTCAGGGTCGTTCATCAATTTTCCTAAAACTGAAGGCACAATTTGCCATGATACACCAAACTTATCGGTAAGCCAACCGCATCTATTATAAGCCCCTGCATCACCAAGCTTTTCCCAATAGTGGTCAATTTCGTCTTGCGTATCGCAGGTAACCACATACGAATTAGCAGGCGAAAATTGATACTGATGGCCGCCGTTTAAGGCCATAAACTTGGTATCGTTAAGTTCAAAAATTACGGCCATGGGGTTTTCAGAAAGTATCTTAGCGTTTTCGAAAACGGAGCAATAATAAGTTGCCGCTTCTTTAGCTTGTTCGTTAAACCATAAGCAGGGGAAGAGTTTGTTTGCCATTTTTTGTAGTTAATAGGTGGGAAAATGGATTAATTATAGCTAATTAAGTAAAAAAATTTTAGCTCTTCAAAACGAAAAGATAAAAGCGCAAATTTTAAACTATCTGTCTGCGTTTCTACTTTTGTCGCCCGCCGAAATCATTTGTATCAATTTGCCCCAAGCAAAAGGATTTAAAAAAGGATTAGTTTGGCGCATATTTCCATTAACCATTCTATCAAAATTGTAGCGGTAATTGCTATTGCTGATCTCTTGCCCATCCCTAGGTAAGGTAAGCATCATGCCGTTTATTGTTGTTCTAGAAAGATTTTTTTTAGCGATAGCCATATCATCGTCGGCCACTTTCATCGTTAAAAAGTCTTTGTTAAACTCTTCTATTGTTGCCCATGGATTTATCCTAACGGCTTTTAAATAGATGACTTCAGCTTTTAGCTTTACCATGGCGGTAAAATTATGTTCGGCTATTTGAGCAGGCAGCACAAGTGTTTTACTTGCAAAACCCACCGCCGAAAAAACAAGTGTATCTGTTGGATGCGCAATAAAAGAAAAATAACCTCTATAGTTTGCAGCAAATTTTTCGTTGTTTTTGCTAAGATTGGTAATGGTAACATAAGGCACCACCGAATTGCTATCCACATCGGTTATGATTCCCGAAAATTGGATTAGCTTCTTGTTTCTGGTTTCGCTTTGCGCAAAAGCCATGCTCACAAAAAAAACCAATACAATAGA
>CANHHZ010000079.1 GCA_947460275.1 Sphingobacteriaceae bacterium
TCGGAGTACCGGCCCTTCACTTTTAGGGTAAGCTGCTTTATACTATAATCTTGCTCCTTCAAAAGCATTAAACGCAAAAAGCAGCATTTCAAGGTGCTGCTTTTTGATAACCGTAAAAAGAAAAAATAGAGGTTTTATTTATAAAGCGGAAAATTACTTACTAGGGCCTGTACCTTTTGTTTTACTTGTTGCAAATTATTTTCGTCTTCTGGATTTGACAATACTTCGTCTATCAAATCAACAATAGTTGCCATTTCTGCTTCTTTAAAACCTCTAGTGGTAATCGCTGCCGTACCTACACGCATACCCGAAGTAACAAATGGAGATTTATCATCAAAAGGCACCATGTTTTTGTTTACCGTAATATCGGCTTTTACCAAGGCATTTTCTGCAAGCTTTCCGGTAATATTTTTATTGCGCAAGTCGATTAACATCAAGTGGTTATCTGTTCCACCCGATATAATTCCATATCCTTTGGCCACAAATGCTTTGGCCATAGCCTGGGCGTTTGCAGCTACTTGCTTCATATAAATTAAAAAATCGTCCGTTAGCGCCTCCCCAAAGGCAATGGCTTTAGCCGCAATGATGTGCTCTAGTGGTCCACCTTGGGTGCCCGGAAAAACAGCCATATCCAATAAAGCCGACATCATTCTCACTTCTCCTTTTGGCGTGGTTAAGCCCCATGGGTTTTCAAAATCTTTTCCCATCATAATCATTCCCCCACGCGGGCCACGCAATGTTTTGTGGGTGGTGGTAGTTACAATATGGCAATGTGGCAATGGATTGTTTAATAAACCTTTAGCAATGAAACCTGCCGGATGAGAAATATCTGCCAACAATAATGCCCCAATTTTATCGGCAACGCTGCGAATAAAAGCATAATCCCAATCTCTAGAATAAGCTGAGGCACCACAAATGATTAATTTAGGTTTTTCGGCCAAGGCCACTTCTTCCAATTTGGCATAATCGATAAGGCCATCCTCTTTTTTAACCCCATAAAAATGAGGTTGATAAAATTTGCCCGAAAAATTAACTGGCGATCCATGCGTCAAGTGCCCGCCGTGCGAAAGGTCGAAACCCAAAATTTTATCTCCAGGTTTTATCACCGCTAACATTACAGCAGCGTTGGCTTGTGCGCCAGAGTGTGGCTGTACATTTACCCATGCCGCACCAAATAGCTTTTTAGCACGCTCTATGGCGATATTTTCTACCTCATCTACAATTTCACATCCCCCATAATAACGTTTTCCTGGCAAACCTTCGGCATATTTATTGGTCAATACCGAACCTGCCGCTTCCATCACTTGTTTACTCACAAAGTTCTCTGAAGCAATCAATTCAAGACCATGCTCTTGTCTGTTTAATTCTTTTCCAATTAAATCAAAAATTAAAGTATCTCGTTTCATTATGGGTTGTTTTTTTTGTAAAAATAGAACTTTATGACTCAATTTAACAACAGATGTGGAATAAAACCTATCATTGTTAATAATCAACATTTAATTTATAGTCCAAAAAGTTAAAATATTGGCTTTGATTTTTTTCTAAATATTATTGGTCTTTTAAGCTCAGGCGTATTTAAAAAGCATCCAAAAACATTGATTAATAGCCTATCCTTAGCCTTGTTAAAGTGTGCCCAAAAAGATGATTAAAAACTTACGCAATAATTGGTTCAATTTTAGTATTCTTAAACAAATTTAGTTTACTTTGTATTTTTAAAATAGCCCATGGAAATTAAGACTGGCCCTTTATTATCTACAATTAACTATCCTGTTGACTTAAAACAGTATAAAGAGGAAGATTTAGAACAAATTTGTCATGAACTGCGTCAGTATATCATTGATGTGGTAAGTGTAAATGGGGGTCATTTTGGTGCCAGTTTAGGGGTGGTTGAACTTACGGTAGCCTTACACTATACCTTAAATACTCCTTACGACAAATTAGTTTGGGATGTAGGACACCAGGCTTATGGCCACAAAATTTTAACAGGCCGAAGAGCACAATTTCATACCAACCGTATCATGAATGGCATTAGTGGATTTCCAAAAATCAGCGAAAGCGAATACGATACCTTTGGGGTTGGACACTCCTCTACTTCCATTTCGGCGGCCTTGGGCATGGCTGTAGCCTCACAGTACAAGGGAGAAACAGATAGACAACATGTTGCCGTTATTGGCGATGGTGCCATGACTGCAGGTTTGGCCTTTGAAGGCTTAAACCATGCGGGTATTGCCAATTCTAATGTGCTTGTAATTTTGAACGACAATTGCATGTCTATCGATCCTAATGTTGGCGCACTTAAAGAATACCTCACTAGCATTACCACTTCAAAATCATATAACCGCTTTAGAGATGATGTTTCTCATGTTTTAAGCAAACTTTCTGAGCTTGGGCCAAATGCGCACAAATACGTTAAGAAGATAGAGAAAAGCATAAAAGGAACTTTATTAAAGCAGAGTAACCTATTTGAGGCCCTCAACTTCAGGTATTTTGGCCCTGTAGATGGGCACGATGTGAAACGTTTGGCCAGCATCATCAAAGATTTAAAAGATATTCCAGGCCCTAAACTCTTACACTGTGTAACTGTAAAAGGTAAAGGCTTTGCTTTGGCCGAAAAAGACCAAACCAAATGGCATGCCCCTGGCCTTTTCGATAAAATTACTGGAGAGATAAAAAAATCTGTAAACGATAAACCGCAAGCACCTAAATATCAAGATGTTTTTGGGCATACCTTAGTAGAATTAGCCGAAAGCAATCCTAAAATTGTAGGGATTACCCCTGCTATGCCATCTGGCTGTTCGCTAAACATCATGATGAAAGCCATGCCAAATCGTGCATTCGACGTAGGTATTGCAGAACAGCATGCCGTTACTTTTTCTGCGGGCTTAGCCACTCAAGGCTTAGTGCCTTTTTGCAATATCTACTCTAGCTTCATGCAAAGAGCTTACGACCAAGTAATACACGATGTAGCCATCCAAAATTTAAACGTAGTGTTCTGTTTAGATAGGGCGGGCTTAGCTGGCGCTGATGGGGCAACTCACCACGGCGCTTATGACATTGCCTACATGCGCTGTATTCCTAACATGGTGGTGGCAGCGCCTATGAATGAAGAAGAGTTGCGTAACCTCATGTACACTGCACAACAAGAAAATATGGGGCCATTTACTATTCGCTATCCACGCGGAAACGGTGTAATGCCCGATTGGAAAAGACCACTAAAAGCCATTCCTGTGGGGCAAGGCCGAAAAATAAGCGATGGAGAGGATGTTGCCATTTTATCCATCGGACATGTAGGAAACTTTGCGGTAGAAGCTTGCCAAGAGCTAAGCACCGAAGGAATAAATCCTGCACACTATGATTTACGCTTTGTAAAACCTCTAGATGCCACTTTACTTCACGAGGTATTTACCCGCTACAAGCATGTGGTTACCCTAGAAGACGGTTGTTTACAAGGCGGTATGGGAAGTGCCGTATTAGAATTTATGGCCGAACACAATTACCAGGCTCATGTAGTGAGGTTGGGTATTCCAGACGACTTTATTGAACACGGTGAGCAACCTGAATTATGGTCAATGTGCGGTTATGACAAAGCCACACTTATCGAAACCATTAAAAAAATTGCTGTAGCTCGCACCACTAAAACCATTGCCTCTTAACATCATTTAGCTATTTAAATTGGAAAAGCATTCAAAAATTTATATTGCTGGCCACCGAGGCATGGTGGGCTCAGCTATTTATCGTAAACTGGAAAAAGAAGGATTTACCAATTTAGTTTACCGTACCTCGGCCGAACTAGATTTAAGAAACCAACAAGCGGTAAGTGATTTCTTTGCTTCAGAAAAACCAGACTATGTTTTTTTAGCTGCCGCCAAAGTAGGAGGAATTGTTGCCAATAACACTTATCGTGCAGATTTCTTGTACGAAAACTTAGCCATCCAAAACAATGTTATCCATAGCGCTTACCTTAATGGCGTAAAAAAGTTGATGTTTTTAGGCTCTAGCTGCATTTACCCAAAAATGGCCCCTCAGCCTCTAAAAGAAGAATATTTGCTTACTGGCCCCCTCGAAGAAACCAACGAACCTTACGCCATCGCCAAAATTGCAGGTATAAAAATGTGCGAAGCCTACCGTGCACAATATAACTGCAATTTTATTTCGGTAATGCCCACCAACTTGTATGGCTATAACGACAATTACCATCCAGAAAATTCGCATGTTTTGCCTGCGCTCATCAGAAGGTTTGACGAAGCCAAAAAAAGCAATGCAGCAGAAGTGGTGATCTGGGGTTCGGGAACCCCTATGCGTGAGTTCTTATTTGCTGATGACTTAGCCGACGCCTGCTTTTTCTTAATGGAAAACTATAACGAACCTACGCTTGTAAATATCGGCACCGGCGAGGATCTTACCATCAAAGATTTGGCGTTAACCATTAAAGAAATAGTTGGTTATCAAGGCGAACTGAAGTTTGACACCACCAAGCCCGATGGTACTCCTCGCAAGTTAATGGATGTTTCTAAATTACATGGCTTAGGATGGAAGCATCAAATTGAACTCAAAGAAGGGTTGAAATTGGCTTATGCCGATTATTTGAGTAGAGGATAGCAGGAGCAAAGCACAAGGAGTAAAGAATAAAGATTGCATTGCGGTAAAACTATCCAATTTCTAAACACTAATAACTAAATACTTTTAAGATAAATGGTCATCCTGAGGAACGAAGCATCTATAAAGACGAAACAATAGAGATTCTTCGCTGCGCTCAGAATGACAAAACGCTTAGAATAACACATACGATTTATAGATAAAAACGTCTTGCTACTTGATACTCAAATCTTGCTAATTTTCTAAAAATCCTGATAAATGTTTCTAAATGTGCTCCTTAAACCAAAGGTAAATAGCGTTGTTTTATCATTCATCAATGCATTTTTCTCTTGTCTAAACAGCCCGCCTACCTCCAAACGCAAATTATATTTAGGATTTAACACATAGGCTACCTTAGCCTCGGCATAATTAAAGCTTGTTTTTAGACCATTACCAATGTAATATCCATTTTGTGCTATGCGGGTATTGTAAGATGAGTTGATGTCTTTACCTACATTTTGTCCGTTGTCTAAACCATAGCTAGCCCTATTCAGCTGTGCACTAAATGTCCACTTTTGGTATTGGTAATTCCAGATGCTCAACAACTCCCTGAAGTTAGCCCCCATCGGGTGTGCCAATGCTTCTGTATAATGCCCATAGTTGAGCAAAGAGCTGCGTTGCGAATAGGTAAAAGGACGTGCGGTATTGAACTCGACTAAGTAATTTAAGCCCTGCACTTTAAAGGCATCAAAACCTTTAACGCCCAATTGATAGGCGAATTTATTAGCCCAATACCCCTCTCCTTTAAACACTTCCTTTGCCGTAAACTCATCGGCGGCAAACTGTACATAGAGTGTTAAATTGTTTAGCAATTTGTATTTAGCATTTAAACCTAGTAAAGCATTGTCGGGCGACCCATTCATACCCTCTACCGTTCGCATAAAGATAATGGGGTTAAGGTAAGAAGCATCAAAACCTCTTTTACCTGTGGCATCGGCATCTTGCCAAATGATAGAATCAAAGAAACCTAAAGACAAACGGTTGTTCACATTCCAATCTAAATAATGAAATGCACCCCATTTTTTACGGTAGCCATTATCGTAAGAAAATTGTGGCGATAGTGGATCCTGAAATTGTGCCCACATGGCCATGTATTTGACATTGCCTAGGCTCATCGTTGCCTTAAAAAAAGGATAAGCGGCAGCTACATCAGAAAGCAGCATAGAACGATAGCCGTCCCCAATAAAATTTTTATCATGCCCTAAGGTAAAAGAAAAGTGCTTGCTCGGTGTAAAGTTGAGGAGTGCTGTGGCATAGGCCCAATCTTTAGTCGTTTTAGCGCCACCAACCTTATCATTTACCATCCCAGGAATGATGCCTTTGTTGTTGATGTAGCGCGTCAAGTAATTGCTAAAGCGAGCTTGATTTTCGAAGCCACTAGTATAAAAACTAAATGTTTTGCCAATGCTACCACCAACTTGATAGCCTCTGGTGTTGAGCCAAGTGGTGATGCCATGCTCCTTGTCCCGTCCTATTTGCCAATCGGGCAGAAAGTCGAAATAAACGTTAAAATTTTCTTGATTTACTTCTACCAAATGCTCATTAAACAACTTGCGACCAAGCCATGTTTGATAAGTGCGTTCAGTTCCTTTGACCAACAAAGAATCTAGTTGTTTTTTGATTAAGCTATCTTCAGCCAATACAGGTTTCATCGCAGTATGCAAGCGAGTATCCTTGCTATACAACGTAGCATTTAACCTCTGGTATTGGTAATGGCTATGGGGAATAATTTCTTGTCCAAGAGCGGCTAAGTTTAGCGAAGCTAATAAAAGCCCTAGTATAAATTTCTTCATAGCTTGTGTATTGTTTTTCTAAAAAAGAGCGGTAGGATAGTCAACCTTATTCGGCAGGGAGATCTAAAGCTTCAAATACCGAGTTTTTGCTTTTAAACTCTGGCACCAATTTTTTCATATTTAGCACCACTAATCTATCGTTATTGGCTTTAGCGGCTGCAATAATTTCGACCAATTGTACTTGGACTTGTTCAAATGCATAGGCTCTCACATCGCCAATCATAATTTTTTCGTGGTGTGTAGGCAAAGTTGTTTCCTTATCGTTTAGTAGTTCTTCAAAGAGTTTTTCGCCTGGACGCAATCCTGAGTATTGAATTTGAATATCCTGGTTAGGAATCAATCCCGCCAAACGAATCATCTTCTTCGCCAAATCTACAATCTTTACAGATTTGCCCATATCAAAAATAAATATCTCCCCGCCTTTACCCATACAACCGGCTTCCAACACCAATCGGCAAGCCTCTGGGATAGTCATAAAAAAACGGGTAATTTCGGGATGGGTAACCGTAAGTGGTCCACCTTTTTCTATCTGCTCTTTAAAACGTGGAATAACGGATCCATTAGAACCTAACACGTTACCAAAACGGGTAGTGATAAACTTGGTAATAGGCTTCACATCCAATTCGTTAATGTAGCTCAAGCCGTTGCTAAATACAAAATCGTTTGTACTTAAAGAGTTGTTTAACGATTGTACGTAAATCTCGGCCACCCGTTTAGAGGCACCCATTACATTGGTTGGGTTTACGGCCTTGTCTGTGGATATCATTACAAATTTTTGCACACCATATTTTACCGACAAATCGGCAATGATTTTGGTTCCCATTACATTGGTTTTTATCGCCTCTGCAGGATTGTCCTCCATCAAAGGTACATGCTTGTAAGCCGCTGCATGGTATACATAATGAGGTTTATAAGAATCAAACAAATACCTCATTCGCTTCTCATCTCTCACATCGCCTACAAACGCATAGAACTGATTATTGCTTTTGCCCTCGCCCAGTTCTAAGTACATGTGGTGTAAGGCAGTTTCAGATTGGTCGCACAAAATAATCAAACCTGTTTCAAATTTCAGCAATTGTCGCACCACTTCACTGCCAATAGAGCCTGCAGCACCCGTGATTAAAATCCTTTTGTCTTTGAGTTGATCTTGGATACTTTGGATATCAATGTTTATAGCCGGACGATTCAATAGATCTTCAATATTGATGCTTTGAATTTGGTTTGTTTTGAGCGTTCCTCCCTCCCAAAGCTCGTAGGATGGAATGTTTAATACTTTGATTCCATACTCTAAGCATAAGTCCACCACGTGGTTTTTTCGCTCCATCGGGATGGAAAAAGAGGCAAAAATAATTTCATCTACTTCATGTTCTTTGATCAATTCTTCTATACGATTGGCTGATATAATTTTGATGCCATCAATTGTTTTACCAACCTTACGCTCGTCATCGTCTACAAAAGCGACAATGACTTTATTGATTTTTTGGTGATGGTCAAAAGTACGTTTAGTGGCTAAACCAGCTTCTCCTGCGCCATAAATAATCACTTTGCTTAAATCGAGAGAAATGTTTTTAATGTACATGAAAAAGTACTTGACAATTACCCTATAAGTAATTAAAAACAAGAAACTAATTAATGCATAGATAATCAATCCAATGGTGCTTAGAAAGAAATTTCCAGTAAGCGAAACAAATAATGCATTTAAAAAAAACAGCGTAACACTACTGGCAAAGATGGATACCAATACCCTAAACGAATCTTGAGCAGAGGTGTAACGCACAATACCACTGTAAGTTTTGATGTTGATAAAAACAATTGTATTTACAATGGTTACCGCCACCACAGCATTGTATAAAGCCACAGTTTCAATGTCACTGAGAATAAAATTATGCTTAATTAATTTGGCCAATAACAACGCCAAAAGCGTAAGGGCTAAATCTATAAGGAATATGACCCAGCGGGGAACGATATTTATTTTTCTAAACAAATTAGTTTTATTTTAGGTATGACCAAAGTTAAACATTAAAGTTTAAAGGAAAAATTTTTATTCTTTGAGTTCTAATTCCGCCATTGTTGTAAAATAGCTTTACCATATTTTTTGATGGAACCCATTTTAGAACAAATCCCTCTTGACACAAGATAACCGTAGCACGGCAACCCTTTTAAGCTATAACCTTGCATCTGTCAATTCGCGGGCAATAAAAGATTTAGTGTCAAAAATTAGGGTGCCTTTTGCTTTATGCGCTTTAAAATCGATACTTAAAAATTGCTGATGTGCAACAGCGATAATGATGGCATCGTAGGTTTGATCATTCAATTCAGGAATTAACGAAATCCCATATTCTGCAGTGGCTTGACTAGCATTTACCCATGGATCATGGATGGTTACCTTTACACTAAATGACATTAACTCTCTGTAAATATCTATCACTTTGGTGTTACGGGTATCGGGGCAGTTTTCTTTAAAGGCAAAGCCTAAAATTAAAACATTGGCATTGTTAACTACCTTTCCTTTGGCAATGAGCATTTTAATAACTTTTTGAGCCACAAAATTACCCATATTATCGTTTACCCTTCTTCCCGATAAAATTACCTCTGGTTTATACCCCAACTCCTCGGCTTTAAATGCCAAGTAATATGGATCAACACCAATGCA
>CANHHZ010000080.1 GCA_947460275.1 Sphingobacteriaceae bacterium
AACCTTTTTGAGTACGGAAAATTTTTAGCGCAAAACGGAAAACTTAAAGAAAAAATGGGGTTTTAACACCATATGAAAGCACAAGAAAGTATGCCTACCACCAAGGTAGAACGCTCGGCCAAGTTTGTAAAAACAGGTTTCCAAATTGGCGGAAACTATATCAAACATTATTCTAAAAAAATATTCAACCCAGAGCTTAGCAGGGATGAATTGAACGAAGATAACGCTGCCGACATATACAATTCGCTGAGCGAGCTTAAAGGCTCTGCACTAAAAATTGCGCAAATGCTTAGCATGGATAAAAACATCCTGCCAAAGGCTTATGTAAACAAATTTACCCAATCGCAATACAATGCACCGCCTTTATCGGGTCCGCTAATTGTGCGTACCTTTACCAAAAATTTCGGCAAAACGCCCGAAAAAATATTCGATAAGTTTAACATCAAATCTACCCATGCGGCATCTATTGGGCAGGTGCATGAGGCCGAACTAAACGGCAAAAAATTAGCCGTTAAAATTCAGTACCCTGGTGTTGGCGATAGCATTTCATCAGACTTGAAACTGGTAAAACCTTTTGCTTTTCGCTTGTTGGGCATGAGCGAAAAAGAGCTAAACATTTATATCAAAGAGGTTGAAGAACGTTTGTTGGAAGAAACAGATTACCTGTTAGAAGTACGCCGATCAGTAGAGTTTTCGAAAGCTTGCAGCCAACTTACCGATGTGGTTTTCCCAACGTATTATCCCGAGCTTTCGGGCAACAGAATCATCACCATGGATTGGATTGAAGGTTTGCACCTGAAAGAATTTTTGCAAACCAATCCTTCGCAAGAAGTAAAAAATAAAATCGGTCAGGCTTTGTGGGATTTTTACAATTTTCAGCAACATGAAATGCGTGCCGTACATGCCGACCCTCACCCGGGCAATTTTATCATTACCAAGGATGAAAAATTGGGCGTAATAGATTTTGGTTGTATCAAAGAAATGCCAAACGATTTTTATGAGCCGTTTTTCAGCTTAATTTCTAACGATTTATTTGACGATAAAGAAGCCAACATCAAAGCTTTCCGCCAGTTGGAAATGATTTTACCCAACGACACCGAAGCACAAATAGAGTTTTATTACAAGGCTTACAAAGAAATGATTTCGCTGTTTGCCCAACCCTACATTACCCCTACTTTTGATTTTAGTCAATCTGATTTTTTTGAAAATCTTTATACCTACGGCGAAAAAATTGCCAAAATGCCCGAGTTTAAACAAGCCCGCGGCGTAAAGCATTTTATATACATCAACCGTACAAATTTTGGCTTGTACAACATTTTGCACGAGCTTAAGGCCACAGTAAAAACCGACACTTATACGCCTAAATTTAAAGCAACAGATTTATAAATCGCTTAACCATGAAAATTTTACTAACAGGCGCAAATGGATACATTGGCACACGCCTTTTGCCCCAATTGTTAGCAGAAAAACATGAAGTGGTTTGCATGGTACGCGATACCCGCAGGTTTGCTATAGAAAGCGATTTTGGCAACGAGGTAAAAGTAATTACAGGCGATTTGTTAAAGCCCGATACTTTGCAGCAAATTCCGCAAGACATTGATGTAGCTTATTATTTGGTACATTCTATGTCGGGCAGTGACGCAGATTTTGCAGATTTAGAATTGCAATCGGCACAAAATTTTGTAAGTGCCATTAAAAAAACCAATTGCCAACAAATTATTTACCTTACGGGCATTGTAAACGACGATGAGCTTTCTAAGCATTTAAGCTCTCGCCTTGCGGTAGAAAACGAACTTAAAAACTCGGGCATTGCTTATACTTTTTTACGGGCGGCCATAATTATTGGTTCGGGTTCGGCCTCTTTTGAAATTATTAGAGATTTGGCCGAAAAACTGCCGGTTATGGTGGCGCCAAAATGGGTAAGTACCAAATGCCAACCCATTGCCATAAGAGATGTTTTGGGCTATTTGAGCGGAGTATTGGCCAACAAAAAAGCATACAACCAAATTTTTGACATTGGCGGCCCCGATATATTAAGCTACAGAGAAATGCTCATCCAATATGGGGTTTCTCGAGGTTTAAAAAGATACATCATCACTGTTCCAGTACTTACGCCAAAGCTATCATCATTATGGTTAAACATGGTTACAGCCGTACCTTACTCGCTTGCTCGCAGCTTGGTAGACAGCATGAAAAACGAGGTGATTTGTAAAAACAACCACATTAAAAATATAGTACCACGCAAATGCCTTAGTTACCACGAAGCGCTAAATTTGGCCTTCGAAAAAATTGAGCAAAACTCTATTGTAAGCAGCTGGAAAGATGCCCTAAACCGCGGCTATCTCGAAACATCGTTTATGGATCAAGTAAAAGTACCACAAAATGGAACTGTGGCTTACAAAGTAAAAATGCCTTTTGAGCGCAGTACGGAAGAAGTTTTTGCCAACATTTGGGGCATTGGCGGCAGCCGAGGATGGTATTATGTAGATTGGCTTTGGAGCTTACGCGGATTTATAGATAAATTGGTTGGCGGGGTGGGTACCAGACGTGGACGCACCAACAACACCAGTTTACAAGCCGGCGATGTATTAGATTTTTGGCGTGTTTTGTTGGCCGATAAAAACAATAAACGCTTATTACTTTATGCCGAAATGAAAGTGCCCGGAGAGGCATGGCTCGAACTAAAAATTATCGAGTTTCACGGCAAAAATTACCTATCTCAAATTGCCACTTTTAGGCCAAACGGATTATGGGGTCGCCTGTATTGGTATGCCATGTATCCGTTTCATTTGGTGATTTTTAGCGGCATGGCCAAACGCATTACCCGGTTCAAAAGTGATCTTTAAAGCAATATTTTGTTGCTTATCTCTTTCTCTATAGTTATAAAACCCGGATATTTTACCAAATTACCTCCCACCAATATCGATGGTTTTATTTTTACAGTAACCAATCCTTTGAGTTCATTCCCGTTGGCAGCGCCAGATAAAAAAGCGCCAATATCTTGCAAAGTTTTTCCGTTGGCCAAAAACTGATAAATGTTTGCATTTAACTGCACCGGCACCATAATTTCTTTATTTGCCGCTACACTAATACGCTGATTTACCGTGCCATTGGCAATTTCTTGTTGGTTAATCAACAAGATATAATCGAAGTTGTTAATGGCTGCCAAATTGTTTGAGGAATTGCTAATCTGCAAATTTAAAGTAGCTTTTAACGGAACATCCTTACGTAAATAAGCCAAAGCCAATGAAGGCAGGTTTACCATGTTTACGTTTTTGGTGTTTACCAATCGATCTATATTGGTACCTGCAATGCTAACATTACTGGCGTTTAACAATTTATAATCGCACTGGCCCAAGGCTTTTATTTGTTGCGCTTGTTTGTTAATGCTACACGAGGTAAAAAATGCCACAAGGCAAACTAAAAATAGCTTATTCATTTTATAATAACGGATTGTTGGCCACAAAGGTATAAATTGTTTTTCTTAT
The DNA here is from genome assembly GCA_947460275.1 of Sphingobacteriaceae bacterium. GTDB lineage: Bacteria > Bacteroidota > Bacteroidia > Sphingobacteriales > Sphingobacteriaceae > Pedobacter. Next base: position 3,489 of record CANHHZ010000080.1, read on the forward strand.
GCTTAATGCTTATTCAATCCAGTTAATTTAGGGCTCTGCATCATTTATAGTATCTTCGTATAAAATTTTGGAATGGATAAAACAATAAGCATACTGGGTTGTGGTTGGTTTGGAATGGCTTTAGCCAAATCTTTGCAGGCAGATGGGTTTAAGGTGAAAGGCTCAACAACCACCGCAACAAAGATAGAGCTATTACAACAAGCTCAAATTAAACCCTATTTAATTGATTTAGAAGACGAAAACGCCAAGATTGACAGCGATTTTTTTGCTTGCGATATTCTTTTCATTTGCATTCCTCCAAGGGCAAATACCTCGACCATACCTTATGCCAAAAAAATAAAGCTAATTGTAAACAGTGCCTTGCACAAGGTGAAACATTTAGTACTGATTAGCTCAACAGGCGTTTTTGAAGATGGTAATTTTATGGTAAATGAAAATACAATACCTCAACCCTCAACCCAATCGGGATTAGCTTTATTGGAAGCTGAAAATGTATTGAAAGGTGAATATACTTTCACAAGTACCATTATCCGCTTTGCGGGATTAATTGGACCCAACAGAAACTTAGCCAAACATTTTGCAGGCAAAAAAGACATTAGCAACGGTTTGGCCCCCGTTAATCTTATTCATTTGAACGACTGCATCGGTTTAAGCAAGGCGATGATAGAGCAACAAGCTTTTGGTAATGTTTTTCACGGCGTTTCTCCGCATCACCCTACTAGAAAAGCTTTTTATACCCAAGCCTGCCTAACAGCTGGATTTGAAAAACCTGTATTTATCGACGAAAAATTAGCCTGGAAACAAGTGGATAGCGTTAACGTTCCTCAAATTTTAGGCTATAATTATTTGTATAACCATTGGGATAAATATTAAACCGCCTTGGGATGACACTATTGGCAGAGCCGCCAACCAAAGCGTAAAAGACCTTGAACTAAATTCAGCGTAACAAAGCTAATGTTTGTTTCGGCGTCCTGGTCTTATCAAAAAAAAAGGTTGACCAAAGGGCCAACCAAATCTTATTTTTTACATTAAAACTGCCTTTAAAGCCATTTTTGCATTGTTAAACCGCAGCTAATTTGCTTACGTTACGGTAAGGAAACGCATTAAAAATGTGTCTTCTTGCAAATCTTCCAGGTGAATCGGCATTTACCAATTTGATATACATTGCTCTTGGCACATCAAAATATTCGTAACCACTGCCATCAAAAAAATCGATGCGCAAAATTTGATCTTTGTACTGAAAATCTTGAATGTTAGATAAGGTTGTAGTTTGAATGTATTCCTCTTTGGCATGCTCCAAAGTTTCGGGTGCAATACTCAATAAAAAGTTATAGGCTTCAATAATTTCCTTGCTCTTCTCTTCGGCTTCTTCTTGTTTAGCCGCATCGCCGCTAAACTTATCAGGATGCCAATCCTTCATTAAGCCTCTATAAATGCTTTTAATTTCCTTTAATTCGGTGGCTTTGGTAACACCTAACAGCTTTCTATAATCTCCAACTTTCTTCATAAATTTTATCTATATTGTTTATGAAAGGTTTGCAGATTTAAAAAAGCAGAATTCAGGGAAACAATTATTTTTTTTGCAAAGGTATGATTATTAATTAAAACGGTAAAGTAAGGACTAAACCTAATTTGCATTAATCCAATCAACCATATCTATAATAAGTTGTTCGGCAACATTTGCAGGTTGTTGATATTGTTGCGCACTTCCTTTTTCAGTTTGCGAGCTTAGCAAGTGATTTAAAGTTGGATAGAAAGCAAAATGTACCATTTTATTTTCAGCCAATGCACTCTCCCATAACTTATAATCAATGTCAGACACCTGAAAATCGTTTCCACCCTGCATCACCAAAATGCGCTGTTTTATCTTTTTAGCGGTCGCTACTTGGTCATATTGATTTAAATCAACCCAATAAGCAGCTGGTAAGCCTACAACTACTGAATCAGGTTTTATATTTCCAAGGTTTGAAATTCTACTTTGTTCTACCTGCGATAATGCGTCCTTTAGCATTTGCTGACCAGCTTTAGTGGTATCTTTAGCTAATGCAAACATGTACTTATTCTGATCAATAATAATATCTGTTAACTTTCTGGCAGGTGCCGCGGCCATTATAATTCCTTTAAGTTCGGGGGCTAAAGTGGCTATGCGTGGAGCCAACATCCCGCCTAAACTGTGCCCTAAAACGTAGATACTTTTAGTGTCTGCATTTGCAATGGTTTTTGCCAATGCAATAGCCGCTATGGCATCATCCAGCACCTCTTCTTTTACCGTAAATACTTTATTAAATTCGTTTGCGTAAATTAATGTGCGTTTTACATAGCGCAAAGAAGCTACCCCTTTGGCGGCTAAACCTAACGCAATATCTTTAAATGGTTTATTCACGCCTACTGTCTCGTCCATATCGCTTGGGCCAGAACCATGTACCAACACTACAACTGGAAAATTTGTTATATTTTTAGGCACGGTTGCAATTGCCGCTAGCTGGTGTGTACCCGACTTTAGATAGAGCATCTTTTCGGTATACAAAGTGGTATCGGCATAGGCCGGATTGATATATGTTACTGGTTTGGGTGGCATAAACAAGCCCACCATTTTCTCGGCTTTGTTAAAAATTAAAGAAAAATTTTGACTACCATTTTTAAATTTTCCTTCAACTAAAACCACATAAAATTGGCCTTGAATTTTACTCTGAACCGCTTCTAAAGTAACAATATCATCCAAATTGGTTTTGATGTTTGTCCAGAGTTGTTTCAAATTATCGGGAGACACCTTGGCCTGCTCGGCAACTTCAAAATATTGGTGTGCTTCTGTAAATTTATTCTGTTCCAACAAATTGAAAAATTCATTAGACTTATTAAACAAATTCACAAGATTCTGTGCAAACAAGAAATTGCTCGCACACAAAAGAGCAAGAATTAAAATGATTTTTTTCATATCTTCAACTTTAGCCCAATATTTAACGGACAGCCAAAGTTAACAATAATTAGAAAGCTTGAACATTTATGCGGATGATTTTATCCAATTGATAGCTTTACAACCAAATCGGGAAGTTTAATTTGTTGCTGCGTTCCACTTTCCATGTCTTTTAAGGTTAATAATCCGCTTTGCATTTCGTCGCTACCAATTAAAATCACAAAAGGAATGTTTTTCTCATCGGCATAGCTCATTTGTTTTTTTAGCTTCGCTGATGCAGGATATAACTCTGCAGGAATATTGGCCGCTCGCAATTTTTGCAATATTGGCAATGCAAATTGTTCGGCTTGTTCATCAAAATTACTAATCAATACTTTTGTACCCTGTGCAGCCGATTTAGGAAATAGATTTAATTCTTCCAATACATCGTAAATTCTATCTGCACCAAAAGAAATACCTACTCCAGTTAAGTCTTTCAAACCAAACATGCCCGTCAAATCGTCGTACCTACCTCCGCCACCTATACTGCCCATGGCCACTTCGTTGGTTTTTACTTCAAAAATGCAACCTGTGTAGTAGTTTAAGCCGCGGGCTAGGGTAATATCTAGTTCGAGTTGGGAGTTGTCAGTTGTCAGTTGTAGGTTGTCAGTTGTGAGGCCGTTCATGTAGCCAAAAACTGTTTCTATTTCTGCTATACCTTTTAAACCAATTTCGGAAGTGGCTAAAACAGTTTTTAAACTTTTCAACTTTTCAACATTAGAACCTTGCAACATAATTACGGGTTGCAATTTATCGATATCTGCAACATTAAATCCGCGTTCCAAAAGCTCTTTAGTTACCCCATCAAAACCAATTTTATCTAGTTTATCGATGGCAACTGTCATGTCTACAATCAAATCGGGCTTGCCAATAATTTCGGCTATGCCTGATAAAATTTTACGGTTATTAATTTTTATGGTAAAATCTTTAAGCCCTAAATTGCTCAGTGCTTCGTGGTAAATCAAAACAAACTCTGCTTCGTTTAACAAGGATGCAGAACCTACCACATCTGCATCACATTGGTAAAACTCTCTGTAACGGCCTTTTTGCGGCCTATCGGCACGCCAAACCGGCTGTACTTGGAAGCGTTTAAAAGGAAAAGAAATTTCGTTTTGGTGCATCACCACGTAGCGGGCAAAAGGCACCGTTAAATCATAACGCAAGGCTTTCTCTGATATTAATGTTAAGAGGTTTTTTGAATCGTAAACAAAGCTTTGGTCTTTTGTCTTTCTGCTTTCAGCTTCTTTTAAATAATCACCGCTATTAAGTATTTTAAAAATAAGTTTATCACCTTCATCACCGTATTTACCAGTTAGGGTGGCCAAATTTTCCATGCTTGGCGTTTGTATTTCGGCATAGCCATACTTTTTAAATACCGTTTTAATGGTGTCGAAAATATAGTTACGTTTCACCATTTCTTGAGGCGAAAAATCTCTTGTTCCTTTGGGTAAACTCGGTTTAGTAATAGCCATAGTGCAAAAGTACAAAAAAAGGTGGAAGGTTGAAGATGAAGGAAAAAGTGGAAATCAAAAAAAAGGAAGAGTTGTATGAACCCTTCCTTTTTTAATTGTATTTAATTATTTCTGGCTATCTGCCCAAGCATCCATTTTGGTTTCAAAAACGCTTAAAGGTAGCGAACCATCTTTTAAAACTTCGGTATGGAAAGCTGCAATTTTAAACTTGTTCCCCAATTGCTTTTCGTATTTATTTCTTAGCTCTCTAATTTTCATAGCGCCAGTTTTATAGCCTAAGGCCTGCGCCGGAATACCCATGTAACGTTCAATTTCGGCAGTTGCACCTTCTTCGCTAATGGCTTCATTGTCCATCATGTATTTAATGGCTTCTTCTCTGCTCATGTTTTTGGTGTGTATGGCCACATCTACTACCAATCTAATGGCTCGATGCATTTCATCGCCCAAAGCACCCATGTGCTGGTATGGGTCTTGATACAAGCCCAATTCTTTACCTAAAGATTCGCAATACAAAGCCCAACCTTCTACATAAGCATTATGCCCGCCAAAGCGACGGAATTTTGGTAAAGAAGTATTTTCTTGCGTTAAAGAGATTTGGTAGTGGTGACCAGGAATAGCCTCGTGTAAAAACAACGACTCCATACCCGATGTAGTGTTAAACTTGGTGGCATCCAAAATTGGCACATAAAATATACCCGGACGCGTGCCATCTGCCGAACCTTGGTTATACTCTGCACTTGCCGATGCAGCTCTAAAAGCTTCTGTTTGTCTAATTTCAAAAGGTGTTTTAGGCTCGTTTTCGAACATTTTTTTCAAGTTCGGTTTCATGCGTTGATGGATATTTTCAAAAGCAGCTAACACTTCTTTTGGTGTTTTGTAAGGCATAAACTTGGGGTCGGTTTTCATATCCTCAAAAAACGCTTTTAAGTCGCCTTTAAAGCCTACCAAATTTTTAATGCTATCCATTTGAGTTCTAATTCTGGCAACTTCTTTTAAGCCTGTTTGGTAAATTTCTTCAGGTGTTTTGGTCGTTGTAGTTTGTTGGCGCACCAAATATGTATACATTTCGGCACCGCCTGGCATGGCAGA
>CANHHZ010000081.1 GCA_947460275.1 Sphingobacteriaceae bacterium
ACCATTTGTTTAATGACTTCTTGATTTTCGGAAACTGAGAAACTTAAACCCTGCTGCATATTTTTTGATTAAAAAAAAACTGCTTAAACTCGTAGCTTTTACAGCATTTGGATTTAAACAGTTTCTTTAGATTTATATTTGGTTGAAGGCAATGTTAAACAAATAAAACAAAAGTTTCAAAATATTTTATTTGCCAATCTGTAGAATGTTTTAGTATTTGGTACAATTACCTGATTTAATGGTTCTTTTATTAAGAAAAACACTTATCGTGTTTGAAAGTGTTTTTTTTCAAAAACTATTTCCTGATAAAACCATGACTTTAGTTTATGGTCATTAATAATTTATCAACGAAAATGTGTGTTCAGAAAAGGAGCTTAGCCTTTCTTTTCCATTTAAAAAATCTAGACTTATAAGAAATGAATACGCTGCAACTTTTGCATTTAATTGTGTAACCAACTGAGATGCTGCCGCCACCGTACCACCTGTAGCCAGTAAATCGTCGTGGATTAATACGTTTTGTCCAGGCAAAAAAGCATCTCGATGCACTTCCAAAGTGGCGCTACCATATTCTAAGTCGTAAGACTGTTTTATGGTTTGATGAGGAAGTTTTCCTGATTTTCGGATGGGAATAAAAGGCACTTTGAGCGCTTGTGCTAACGCTAAACCAAATAAAAAACCCCTACTTTCAATTCCAGCAACAGCATCTATTTGTATTCCTTTTAGCTGATTAGCTAGCGCTATGGTAATTTCTCTGCACAAATCAGGATCTTTAAGTACGGGAGTTATATCTTTGAAAATGATTCCTGGTTTTGGAAAATCGGCCACATCACGTAGCGTTTGCTTAAGTTTAGTTTGGAGCATTAAAAAACAAGATAAGGCGTTAAATTGATAATATTTTGCGGCGTTAAGATAAGTACTTTCTTTAAATCCTCTATATTATTATATTTTCCGTGCTGTTTTCTGTACTGTATAATGGCATTAATTTGTTTATATTTTAAATACGGATTATTTTTCAAATCATCAAATTCGGCCGTATTGATATTGATTTTTCTAACAGCATTTAAGTCTAAAGTGATTTGCTCTTTAATTTCATTATATTTTGATGTATCTATTCCGTACACTTCCAGCAACTGCTCTTTCTTGTAAAAACCGCCTAACTTTTCTCGATATTTTACAATACGCTTCGCAAAAGCGGCGCCAACCCCCTTAATTTCATCCAACAGCAAGGTATCGGCTGTATTAATGTCTATTATTATAGCCTGTTTTTTAACATATGTGGGTTTTTCGGGGTAATTAGGTGAAGTGTACCGAGAAGTAAAACTTGTAATATTGATATAAGGTAGCAATTGTTGGTATTTTTGGGGAGAAATTGTATACATTTTTTGCAAGTCTTGGGGCTTAAAAAATTTACCGCCTTTTTGTACATAATTTATAATAGCCCCTGCTTGCTTTGCAGATAAGCCTAATTTTTGCCATTGCGACAAGTTAATGGTATTGGGATCGAAGGCAAAAAGATGGCCATTTTTAGTTAATTCCTCGTCTTCTATTTGATTTTGCAAATTATATCTTTGCGCCCCATACTCTTTTTGAACTAAATTTAATTGTTCAATAGCTATTTGCTCTTTGTCACTTAGCGTTGTTGGGGGAAGCGTGATTTTTGAAAAAAAATACGGTAAAATACTGATTACAAATAATATAACCAACAAAGTTAGCAAGGCATTGTACTCTCCTTTGGTGAAACTGAAATACTTATTGAGCCAATTTTTCATATATAACATAGGTTCTATAAATATAAATCTTATTTTTGGAATTGTTAAAAAAAATCAACTACCCAAATTAAGATGAAGATTATTACCACAAACGAATTTGCCAAGGCTACCAAAATAGATAAACTAGGCGTTCCAGGACTTGCAGCTTTATTGATGGAAGTAATGAAATTAAACGACATTAATGAGGTTTTTTCTAAGAACGAACATTTTGAAGGTTTAGAGTTTATTGATAAAATATTAGAAACCATTGGTGTTAGTATAGATTTTGATGAAGACGACCTAAAAAACATCCCAAAAAATGGTGCATTTATTGCTATCGCTAATCATCCATACGGAGGGGTAGAAGGTTTGGCATTGGTAAAATTGCTGTGTACAGTTAGACCAGAAGCAAAGGTAATGGTAAATTTTATTCTTAAAAAAATACCCAACCTTAGCGATTTTTTTGTAGCTGTAAACCCATTCGAAAACGTTCAACATTCATCCAGTATAAGTGGTTTAAAAGCTACTTTCGATCTAATTCAAAACGGAATTCCAATTGGGATTTTCCCAGCAGGAGAAGTTTCAACCTTTAATTTAGAAGCACAAGAAGTTACAGATAGGTTATGGCATCCCGTTGTTGGTAAATTGATTTCTAAATCCAAAGTTCCAGTTGTACCTATTTATTTTCAGGGCAATAATGGTGTGCTATTTAATATTTTAAGCTTTATACACCCTACACTGCGCACTGCAAAGTTGCCTTCCGAATTTTTAAATAAACAGGGTTTGAAAATTAAAGTAAGAATTGGAAAACCAATACACATTGAAGATATTTCTTACCAAAAAGACACCAACAAACTTCTAGCTTTTTTAAGGGCCAGAACTTATGCTTTAGGAACCAGCTTAGAAGAGGAAAGAAAATTATTCAACCCTATTAATCTTTTCAAAAGAAAGAAAAAACCTGAACAAATTGTGGAAGAAACAGACCGCAATTTAATAGTTAACGAAATATCAAACCTGGCAGATTATAAGGCTTGGGAGGAGAAAAATTACGAGGTTTATATTACACCAACGTCACAAATTCCAAATATATTAAGAGAAATTGGTCGCTTACGCGAAATCACTTTTAGAGAAGTAGGCGAAGGAACAAATAAAAAAATAGACTTAGACAATTACGATATCTATTATAATCATTTATTTATTTGGGACAAGGAATTACAAAATATTGTAGGTGCTTATAGAATTGGCAAAGGCGATGAAATTTTAAACACGATGGGAAGAAAAGGTTTTTACCTCTCTGAACTTTTTAAAATTAAAGAACCTTTTTATCCAATTTTACGACAAGGAATTGAGCTTGGCAGGTCGTGGATAAGGAAAGAGTACCAACAAAGACCATTGCCCCTATTTTTACTTTGGAAAGGTATTTTAAAATACTTGGTAGATCACCCGCAATACCGTTACATGTTTGGCCCGGTAAGCATTAGCAATAATTTCTCCAAGCTATCCAAATCATTAATTGTGGATTATATCACCAAAAACCATTTTGATTACGAACTGGCGCATTACATCAAACCAAAAAACAAATTCAAAGCCGACCTCACGCCTATTGACACCGATTTATTGGTTGAAAGTAGCGACTCCCTAAAAGACTTAGACAGTTTAATTGGTGATATAGAGAATTCTCACATAAAAATTCCAGTTCTGTTGCGCCAGTACATGAACTTAAATGCAAAAATTATTTGCTTTAATATCGATCCAAAATTTTCGGACTGTTTAGACGGTTTTTTAGTAGTTGATGCACAACAGATACCCACAGAAATGTTAGAGAAAATTGGGAAGAATTTATAACAAAAAAAACCCCAATATTAAAACATTGGGGCTTTTGCTTTAACTATTAAATATAAACCGACCTAATATCTTGTGTTTTGTGCATCCCAGTTGGCCCATCCAGCTGTCCAATCTACCGTACCAAAAGCACCACGATAATTTACGGCTGTTGCGTTAGTGGTAGTTATCCACGTTCCAGTTAATGCAGGTGAACCCGTAGCAGGCAAGAAATTAGGCGCAAGTAAATTAAAAGGATTATTTAATTTAAGACCTGTATTTGCATCAGTTATTACTAAACAACCTTCGGCAAGAGCTTTAGTTTGCATTTCTGTAGTAGTTAATGTAGTTGCAGTAACCAAAAACGTTGAACCATAAGCGGCAATAATGTTGTTTTTAAATTGTGAGTCTCCATTTTTATAAAAGTTCGCAGATTTATCTGATTCGATATTTAAGCCTCCTTTTTGCGAACCCAAAATAATAGAGTTATTAAAAATAAACTTACAACCTCTTCTCCAACGGTTTCCATAAGCATGTCTGCTTGCTGTGCCAGTTGCATTGTTAGGACCAATCAGGGTTAGATTAGATAGTCTTGGTTGAGTGATTGGCGTTGCATCCGTTGCGTCTTTGTCGTTATCACACTCAATTCCATTACCGTCATCAGCTGCGTCTACAAATTTTGGATCTCTCAGTGACAAAGCAAACTGAATGCTGCCGTTAAAACCAAAGTCAAAATCAAAATCATCATCTGCAGTTGCATAAGCAATTAAATTTTTGCAATTTACCGTTCCGCCAAAAAACTCAAAGGCATCATCATTCGCATATACGGTTTGTACGTTTTCAACAATAGTTCCGCTACCAACAGCATAAAATGTTAAAGCATTAATCTCGCTATCGTTGACGCCTATGCCTGCATACTCTATACGAACATAGCGTAATATGCCCGAATCATCAGAAGGCAAATTATCTGTACCGTATGTTAAGGCCACACCACCTTCTACTTGTATCGGCGTAGTTCTATTTGTGGGTGCTTTACCCACTAAAATAATACCACCCCAATCGCCGGGTGTACGGCTTCCAGCTTCTTTGCCTGAAGTAAAAACAATAGGTTTAGTAACTGTTCCATCAGCAATCAATTTAGCACCTTTATCAATCACTAAAGCTGCTTTTGTTCCTACTTTGGCTCTAATAGTTGTACCGGGCTCAATAGTTAAAACCGCGCCACCTTTTACCAAAACTACACCATCTAAATACCATTGTCTGTCGGCAGTTAAAGTTTTGTTGGTCGTAATTTCTCCGTTAATTGTTTCTGGTGCTTTTGGTGCAACTTCTATTTCTTCGCTAGTTGTTTTTCTACAAGAAGCTAAAGCAAAAACAGTGGCTAAGCACAAAAGAGATAATTTGTTATTTTTCATGTTTGTTAATTTTCTTTTTTCAAAAGTAGGATATCAATATTTTGTTAGTATTAAGCCTGCTTTATCATTTAATTAGCTAAATGTTAGCTTATTGTTAAGTCTTATTTTTTATTTAACCCGAAATTATAGGTAAAGGTTAAACTTGCTCCTGCACCGGTGCGTGCAGTATTCATGATGTTATCTTCGCCTGCTTGATACGTTCTTTTATTGTTGTTATTTTGATAGAAATAAATCTTCTGGTTTAGCACATCAGCCAAGTTGAGCCTAAACTCAGCTTTATTTGCTAGTAATTTTTTAGAAATCTGAAAATCAATTACATTTCTACCTTTTTCATAAATATCTGGATAACCTTGATAACCTACTTCAGAAATACGTTCGCCAATTCTATTGTACAATAAATTAAAAGACAAATTGCTTTTTGGCTCGTTATACAATAAACCCGCATTGATTAAGTAAGGAGATTGGCCTTGCAACGCTCTTGAGGTAATTTCTGAAACCAAACTATTTAAGTTTACAGTAGAGAAAATAATCGAAGTATTGACGTAAGCGGTTAAATTTTTATAAAAATTACTTTGACCAATAAAGTTTAGATTTTTACGAACTTCTAATTCCATTCCATAAGTTGTAGCCGAATTGGCATTTTGGAAAGTAATGTTCTTTACGCTTCCCGAAGATACAATTTGCTCAATTGGATTTTTAAAGTATTTATAATATCCAGATATTGATATCACTTGACCCGCATTTGGGAAAAACTCATATTTAACATCAATATTTGTATTTTGACTTCTTTTTAAATCTGGATTTCCTTGCAAAATCCTTTTAGAAACATAGTCAAAAAACCCGAAATTTGACAGTTCTCTAAGTTCTGGTCTAGTAACCGTTTGCGAAACAGAAAAACGTAAATTTGTTTTGTCATTAACGTTATAAGTGGCATTAAAGGATGGTAATATATCTAAATATGTTTTTTCTACCTTAACTTTTTTACCGGTATAGTCTGCCGTGTTTACAAGTTGATAAGAATCTTCAACTCGTGCACCAAACGACAATCTTATTTTTTTACCCAAACGCGTATCAAGCATTACATAACCTGCATTCAAATCAGAAACAGCATCATATCTATCTGCATTTTCTGTCCCTTCGTCCATTACAAAACCTGTTGGTTTTAGGTTAGCAACATCAAATATCTGATTAAAAGGTAAGGTTAATAAAGTAGCATCAAACGCACCAAAGGCTTTGATATACCCAAATTTTCGTGCTCTAAAATCTCTAAGTTTGTATTGCTTTAAGCCACCAACTTTCAATGAGCTTTTTTCTTTAAAAAATGTGAAGGGTAAGGTTAAATTTAAACCACCATTATAACTGTCTTCAAAAAGTTCTGAGAAAAATCTACTTGCATCTGTTCTCGAGGCTGTTCCGTTAGGTACAATAGCTTCGTATTTTGTAGCACCATGATCGTAATCTAAACGATAATTGACTGCTTTCAGATCTGGTTGTAATCTATCAGAATACGAATAACCAACATTCCAATTTAATTTTAAATTTTGCCAAGTAAATTTATGCTCTCCTTCTAGCTGACTATTTAATAACGATTTACTTACCAAATCGTATGCATAACCTTGTATAGAATCTCTATCAACCAGTTGTGCACCATATCTAGAGGTAAAAGTATTATCTAATGAGATGTTGTATAAATTTTTAAAAGCAATTTTATGGTTGCCTTTAATATAAGCGACATTAGCTAATGCACCAACAGATGAACCAAACTTATAATTATCGTCTTTATAATCATATTGCTTAATATCACCTTCGTAATCTAACCGTTCAGATACCATACGGGTTTCGCTGTTTCGGTAAGTAGCCGAAATGATGGCGCCAATACTTGCATTGTTTTTTAACTGCTTGCGCAATCCCATACTTACCTGATAAGCCTGAGCTGGCATTGCCGAACTAAAATTATTTGTTTGAAAAGTATTACTGAACAATCTCCCAGCATCAATTTTTTGATTGGTGGTTAACACATTATACTTTGCAGTAGATGGTACACCTACCGGAATATTTCTATTGCTATTAAAAAACCCAAAATTTTCTTTAACACTTTTATTTCCCAATTGAAAATTTGTGAAATTTGATTGCGAATTGAGTCCACTACCTGCAGAAACAAAAAGGTAATTTTCTGTAGGAATGTCTTTGGTCAAAACCTGCACCACACCTCCAGAAAAATCGCCTGGCAAATCTGGTGAAGCAGTTTTGTTGATAACGATATTATCAATCATGTTTGATGGAATAATATCAAAAGAAAATGCTTTACGATCAGGCTCGGTACTAGGCAGTATGGCATTATTTAACAACGTTGCGTTATACCTATCACTTAATCCACGAACAATTACAAATTTGTTATCTTGTATGCTTGTACCACTTACACGCTTTAAAACTTCAGAAGTATTTCTATCTGGAGAACGTTTAATTTGGTCTGCAGAAATGCCATCAGATATACTTACATTGGTTTTTTGCTTTAAAAAAAGTGTATTTACAGATTCTTGTTTTGCAGTTGATGTAATTACAACTTGATTTAAGGTTTGTGAAGTAGATTCTTCTAAAGCAATATTAAGCGCAGTTGTTGCACCCTCTTTAACTTCAATTTCGGTTATGTTTTTTACAGCGTAGCCTATATAAGAAACTTGAATTGTATACTTTCCAGCAGTTAATCCACCTAAAGTGTATCTACCTTCTACGTCTGTGCCTACCCCTTTGGTTGTACCTCCTATTTTAACAGAAACACCAATTAAGGTTTCGCCAGTTTTTTTATCCGATACAATACCAGAAACTTTGCCCGTTGCTTGCGCAAAAGCAGTTGCACTAAAAATTACAAAAACTAATGTAGTAAGTGCGCTTTTAAAAATGTTTTGTGATTTCAATTTTACCTAATTATTTATGTAATACAAAAGTATTACCGCAATGTTAGGTGTATGTTAGCGTCACATTAACATTTGTTTAACCAAATGTTAATTAATTGTTAACAGAAGAAAGTTTAAAACCTCAAGCCTACTTTTTTGCAAATAAAATGAAGTAACCAAATTGGTCCAATGAGCAAAAATTTTAAATCATCAAAAAAAGAGGGCTTTTTACCTTCTATTTTATGACCAATAAACTGACCAGCCCAAGCCAAAACAAAAATAACTAGGCATGCTAGCCACACCGCTGGTCCGCCTGCCTTTTCCCAATACTCAAGCTGAACAATGCCATACGACATTAATCCAATAACCCAGAGCATTAAAAAGGAAAGTGTTGGTGAAAGGGAATAATAATAATAAACAGAAAAGGCAATTAAAAATGATGCCCAATTTAAAAAGTCTTTATATGGCCCCAAAAAAGAAAGTTCTGGAAACGGAATAACCCAAACCAAACCTAATAAACTAAAAACAATTAAAGGCACACAAATCCAATGTATGGTTTTGTTGGTATGGTTTTGATGGCTCTCTGCATATTTATCAAAAAGCACATCTACAGGACGTTTTTCTGTTTTACTGTTCATTGTTTGTTTCTGTTTAGCTCATCAAAAATAAAAAAAGCGATAGAGAAACCTATCGCTTTTTAAAAAATATTTAGCGTTTCATTTTATTTTGCAAAAGCAACCGAACGGGTTTCTCTAATTACCGTAACTTTAATTTGACCTGGATAAGTCATTTCGGTTTGGATACGGTTAGAAATATCTGCGGCCAATAATTCTGCTTGAGCATCAGTAATACGTTCGCTCTCTACAATGACACGCAATTCTCTACCAGCTTGTATCGCAAAAGTTTTTTCAACCCCTGGATAAGAAAGCGCCAGTTCTTCTAATTCTTTTAAACGTTTAATGTAACTTTCTACTACCTCACGACGAGCACCTGGTCGTGCACCAGAGATAGAATCGCAAGCTTGTATAATAGGCGAAATCATTGATGTCATTTCGATTTCATCGTGGTGGGCACCAATGGCATTACAAACTTCAGGATGTTCTTTGTATTTTTCTGCCAATTG
>CANHHZ010000082.1 GCA_947460275.1 Sphingobacteriaceae bacterium
AAAAAGAAAAAATATCAGTTGGGTGATGAAGTACAAATTAAAGTTAAGAAAGTAGATCTCTCAAAACGACAAATAGATTTTATCTTGTTACAAGATTAATCGAAGAAAATTAAAAAAGATAGTTAGATTTGAACATGCAAGTTGATGCTAATACAAATAAATAGACCTGACAAAAAGCAAAAAGGCTTTTGGCAGCCTAAATAATCCGTAAAATTAATGTACACTCCTATTCAACTACAAGAACTTATAGAGGAAGCTATCCCTCAAATATCGTACCCCGCACATCCTTCAAATTTATACGAACCCATCCGCTATATCATGAATTTGGGTGGCAAAAGAATAAGACCAGTAATGGTTTTAATGGCTGCCGAACTATTTACAGAGGAGATAGAAAAAGCTTTAGATGTGGCCTTAGCTATTGAAACATTTCACAATTTTACCCTAGTGCACGACGATATTATGGACAATGCCCCTTTAAGAAGAGGCAAACAAACCATACACGAAAAATGGGGCGTAAACACTGCCATTTTAAGTGGAGATGTAATGATGGTAGAATCCAATAAACATTTAGCAAAAGCAGATATTAGTGTATTAAAAGAGGTTTTGGAAACTTTTAACCTTACCGCACAAGGTGTTTGCGAAGGCCAACAATTAGACATGGAGTTTGAACAGCGAAATAATGTAAATATACCCGAATATATTAACATGATTAGGCTAAAAACCGCAGTGCTATTAGGTGGTGCAATGAAATTAGGTGGAATTGTAGGTGGAGCAGGCAAAACTGATGCAGATTTATTGTACAAATTTGGCGAAAATTTAGGGATTGCTTTTCAATTGCAAGATGATATTTTAGATGTTTACGGAAATCCTGAAAAATTTGGAAAGCAAGTTGGTGGTGATATCATTGCCAACAAGAAAACCTTTTTACACTTAACTGCTTTGGCACTTGCAGCAGAGGAGGAGAAAAAAGTGCTCAATAGCAATTTAAGCAGCTCAGACGAAAAAGTTAAACTGGTTACAGCACTTTATGATCGATACCAAATTAAAGCTCTTGCAACAGCTGAAATGGATAAATACCTAAAGGAAGCTTATCAAGCATTGGCAGATTTAAGCGTAGCCGATGAGAAAAAGACGAACTTTAGAATGTTGATCAAACAAATTTTAGTTAGGGAGCATTAAGTTTGAAGTTGTGGGTTAGGAGTTATGTGTTGTGAGTTGGAGCAATGCCAATCTAAAATAAGCTAGGTTCGGCGTCCTTTAGCAATGTCAAATAGATTAAAGCTTATGAAGTCGTTTTTATAGGTAAGCAGTTGCTTAAAAAACTTAAAGACTTAGAAAATACATAAAAAAAGTCCCGATAAAATTATCGGGACTTTTTAGTGTAAATTAATTACAAATATTATTCTGCTGCATCATCAGCTTTAGCTGCTTTGGGAGCTGCCGCTTTTTTTGCTGCTGGGGCTTTAGCTGCCTTAGGGGCTGCTGCTTTTTTAGCAACAGGTGCTTTAGCCGCTTTTGGTGCTGCTGCTGGTTTTTCTGCCTTAGGCGCTGCTTCTTTTTTAGCTACAACTGTTTTAGCTACAACTTTTTTAGGTGCTGCATCTTCTACCGATAGAGGTAATATAGAAACATAAGATTTATTATCTTGTTTCTTTTTGAAAGTTACAATACCAGGTACTAAAGCAAATAAGGTATGATCTTTACCAATACCTACACCTTTATCTGGATGGTGTTTTGTACCACGTTGACGAACAATGATGTTACCAGCGATAGCTTCTTGACCACCAAATATTTTAATACCTAAGCGTTTGCTATGCGATTCACGTCCGTTTCTAGAACTACCGGCTCCTTTTTTATGTGCCATTTTATTTTATATTTTTTAAACTGGAAAAACCAATTTTACAATTAAACAAAAAATTAACTACAGTTTGATACTCTCAATCTGGATTTTGGTGAAATACTGGCGGTGACCATTTTTCTTTTTGTAACCTTTTCTACGTTTCTTTTTGAAAACGATTACTTTATCACCTTTTAAATGAGACACGATTTTAGCTGTAACCGATGCACCTTTTACTGCAGGAGCACCTACGGTAATTTTTCCACCATTATCAACCAACAATACATTGTCAAATTCAATACTAGCGCCTTCATCTCCTTGTAAACGGTGTACAAAAAGATGCTGGTCTTTTGCAACTTTGAATTGCTGTCCTGCTATATTTACTATTGCGTACATTGTTAAATAATTACTTTTATAAATTGTTTATTTTATCGAGGTGCAAATATAGCACAAATACTCTTTAATCGCAAACATAAATTAGCTTTATTTTTATTTCAGCCTTATAGTGCTTCAATTAAAGTATCCAAAAGCAAAACGTGACTGTTAAAATTTGTTAAATCGTTTTTAATTATACGAAAGTTTCGTAGTTTTACGAATAATTAATTTAACTAAAAATCAATATTAACGTTATGAAAACAATTTTAACTTCCATTTTGACACTCTTTGTGGCTTTTGCCTTTGCGCAAAACTCCGATAAAACTTTAGCTAAGGTAAGATATAGCTTCACTCATGTTTTAGATACTACGCAAAAACAAAATCCACATACCGAAAATATGCTGTTATTGATAGGCAAAAACGCATCAGTATACACCAGTTACGACAGAATAAATCGCAGCATTGAAATGGCGAAACAACTTGAAGAACAGATAAAAAACCAAGCGGGTAGCGGGTCAATGAGTATAAAAGTAGACCAATCTTCTAGCAAAAAAGTAACCGATATAGATTACTATTATTTCGCAAAAGAAAATAAAGTTTACACCAGAGAACGCATCTTTAACAATTATTTAGTGGAAGAAACTGCTCCAAAAATAAACTGGAATATAAGTACAGATACTGCGAGTTTTTCTGGCATTCACTGTCAAAAAGCAACCACTTATTTTAAAGGCAGAAACTGGAATGCTTGGTTTGCAGCCGACTTGCCATTTACGAATGGACCATGGAAATTAAATGGCTTGCCCGGATTAATTGTAGAAGCCTATGATGACACGAAAGAAGTTCAATTTAAATTTGCCGGTTTTGAAAACGTTAGTAGTGAAGAAGTAAAAACAAGTAATGAGAAAGAAATGACTGGAAATATATTTGCTGGGCAGGGCGCAACAGTTCGAATAATGGGCATGGACACTAAAAGTGATTTTTCACTCACCGAAATTAAACTTCCTGCAAACGCAGTAAAAGCAACTAAAAAAGAACTAGATAAATTGAAAGAAGCCAGAGAAAAAGACCCGCAAGGATTTATCAATGCGCAACTCGCTGCAAATGGAATTTCCATAAATATGCAAAATACAACATTTAAACCCGCAAGTAGTGCCCCTAGCAGTAAACCAAAAATTGCAGTGAACAATCCAATAGAATTGCCAGAAAAAAAATGAAAAGATTAAACCTAACGCTTTTATTTTTTTTAATTGGCATTGCTGCAACTGTTGCGCAAAAGCAAATTAAAGGCCAGGTAAAGGATACCTATAGCAAACCAATTACAGGTGCAAATGTGAGTTTGAAAAACAAAGAATCTAAAATTTTGATTTTCACAAAAACGGATGAAAATGGAAATTTTACACTTTCTTATTCTGATGACACAAAAATTTATAGCATTGAAGTGTCTATTATTGGTTTTGAAAAACAGACAATTGTTATTGTAGATTTAACTAAAAGCCTACAAATTATAATGCGAGAAAGCAATATCAATCTAAAAACGGTTGTGGTAAAAAATAAACCTGCATTAACCTTAAAAGGTGATACATTAAATTATAAAACAAGTGACTTTGCAGACAAACAAGACAGAACTATTGGCGATGTACTTAAAAAAATGCCAGGTATCACTGTTGAAGAAGACGGTAAGGTTTCATACAATGGCAAAGGTATTTCTAACCTTTATATTGATGGAGACAATGTTTTAAATGACAGATACAATATAGGCACTAAAAGTATAACCCACGGAGTTGTAGATAAAGTTCAAGTAATTGAAAAAGACCAACCCATAAAAATGTTGCGAAAAAACAATACTAGCGAAGACGTTGCACTAAATTTAGTAATTAAAGATGAAGCCAAGTTAAAAATTATGGGCGACATTAAACCTGGTTTGGGTACTCCAAAACGTTACGATGGCGAAGCTAATGCCATGATGTTTAAAAAGAATTTTAAGTTTATTAACAACATCAAAGGCAATAACATTGGTGTAGACCCCGCAATAGACTTAACCTCACACAACCTCTCTAATTACCTTAAAAGGTTAGAAAACAATAAGCCTTCAAATTTTTTATCAGCGGGCGCTGCTGGTGTACCCACCCTACCCCAAAGCAGAACACTTTTTAACAATGCAGCATTGATAAACTTAAACAACTTGTATAAATTCAATCCCGATTTACAACTTCGTGCTAACATTTCTTATGTGCATGACAAAAGGGAACAGATTTACAACAAGCTCTCAGAAACTTATTTACAAAACCAAACCATTACTTTTAATGAAAGCCAGGTAAATCATATTCGACCACAAAAACTACAAGCAGAGTTTAACTTAAATGAGAACACTGAAAATCATTACCTCAACAACAGTTTAATTGCAAATTATAGCCCAACACTCACCAACTCTGCAGTTGTAATCAATGGCATTGCAGCGCAACAATCATTGCATCAACAACAATTTGATTTGTCGAACGAATTGAGTTACCGTAAAAAGCTAAAATCAGACAATATTCTTAATTTTTACTCCTATTTTAACAAATCAACCCAACCAGAAACATTAAACATAAAACCGGGCCTAAACGAAGAAATTTTAAACAGTAGCAATTCCTTTGCAGCTTTAGATCAATACATTGAGTTACCAAGTTGGTTTACCAATAACTTTATATCTTTCGCTATTGTAAAAAACAAAATAACGCAAACTTTTAAAACCGGGTTCAATTACCAAAAACAAGATTTAAATTCTACTTTATATAAAACACAAAACAACCAAACTGTAGAGTTGGTTGGTAACAACATGAGTAATGATTTGAATTGGACCAAGAACAAAATTTATGCAGAAACAGCATTAGAGTATACCAGCGAAAAATTTAAAGTAGGTTTATTTGTTCCGCTCAGTTACAATAGTATTCGTTACAACGATTTATCAAAAACGCTTAACAAAAACCTTCAAAAAGTGTTTTTTAACCCTAGGGTAAGTGTTACCTACCAAACCAGTGTAGAAAACTATATTACAGCAAATTACTCACTCTCAAACGATTTAGGGGGATTAGACGATATTTATCAAGGTACAATTTTAAAAAACTATCGTTCGTTATTTGCAAATAACGCCCCACTTACCGAGCGAAAAACTCATAGTATTAGTACCGGATTTAATTATAAGAAAGCTATCCAGATGTTATTTATTAACTTTAATGCAAGTTACAACAACTCCACCCAAAACACGATATCTTCTTACGTGCTCACAAACAACACCCAACAAAGAATAGTTTTACCATTAATAAACGACATGCAAAGCCTAACGCTGAGTGCAAATATGAGTAAATACTTATTTAATTGGCGAAGCACGGTCAACTTCGGAATCAACTTCTCTCTAAACAAATTTGACCAATTGCAAAATGGAGAATTGATGCCCTTTAACACAAACACAATTAATTACAAAGCGGGTTTAGATAGCAAATTAAACAACTTTCTCAATTGGTCGTACTCGGTAAATTACACCCTATTTAACAATAAAATCGCAAACAGTGGTATCCGTAACAATAATGAACAACTAAATCAAAAAACAGGATTAACAGGTACTGCGTTTAAAAGTTTATTCATCAACCTGTCGGCAGAACATATTTTTACAAAACAAAGCCTACAACCTTACTTAAATTATTTATTCGCCGATTTAAATGTGCGTTATAAATTTATAAAGCTAAAAACCGACTTAGAGTTTGGGGTAACTAATTTAACCAACATCAAAAATTTTGAGGCAATAAACCTATCCGCCAACGCATTTACCAGCGGTACTTATTACATACCTGGACGAGTAGCCATGTTTAAAGCCACATTTAATTTCTAGAGATAATGATGAATTAAAAAAGTATGAAAATCAATTTCAGTTTGGTTTTAACGGAGCTGGAGCTGTATTGCTAAAAATAAGAATCTCTTTGGTGGAGTTGTTCACCTGAATACGAATAGATTTGATTTCATCAGGCTGAAGAGCAATTAGATCTGAGGGAGTAATTTTAACTCCATCAAAAAATATTAGGTCTTTGATATTATGATTAGTATTATTTCCTGAACCAACCAAAAACAACTTTGCTTTAGGATTAGATTTAGTAATTATATTGTAATCTAATTCTTGCTTTACAAACTCAACATTAATATTTCCAGCATTTTTACCAGTATTTTTAAATGTTGCACTATCTATTTTAACACCAATTGGTTTTTGATCAAAACTTAATAAAGAGTCTGCCTGAAATTCAACTTTAACAATGGAGTGGTCTACTAAAGGGTGAATTGATTTAGAGAGGTCTCTGACTAAAGTATCGGATGGGTTGAAAAAAGAACCGACAATAAATTTAAAGCTTTTTTCAAAGTCGGGTGTGTTAGCTGTCTTTAAAAATTTAGTCGTTTTTACTTTATTACTGGCAATCACCTTTTCAACTTTAACCTCGACGGTATCTAAAAAATGTGCATAAAAAAGCGCCTCCTTTACAGGTTTAAAATGTTTTGCAATTGATTTTTTAGACACTGTAAAAGCGAGAGAAATAATTAAAAGCAAAGGCAAAACAAGCAAGTATCTGCTTAAATTAAAATTTGATGAACGTTTGGCATTCATCATTTTGATGCGTTTTTTTAAATCAGACAAACTGAAGTTATTTACCATAGATGCAGCAGGCGCCAGTTTACCCACATTAATTAAACCATATTGGTAAGCTTTTTTATCTATACCCTTTTGAAGTATTTTTTCGTCGGCAATAAATTCTAAATTCTCTTTCACAGCTTTTTTCATCAACCAAATTCCAGGATTAAACCAATAAAAAACTATGCTCAATTCTGCTAGAATAATATCTAGCGAATGCCATTGCGTTACATGAACTTGCTCATGGGCCAAAATGACATCTAATTCTTCTTTGGTATGTAAAGAAGGATTGAGGTAAATAGTTTGCCAAAATGAAAATGGACTTACTTTTTCGACCAAAACTCTTACTTTAAAATTAGCGATAAAATCGGCAGTAGACTTTTGGTGAATTTTATAAAGGGAAATGAATTGAATAATTAGTCTGGATGCCATAATTACAACACCTGAATAGAAAAAAATACTGACCAACTGCCATAGCTCGTTTTTTAATACAGGTTGAACCAATAGTACTACTTGCTGATTAAAATCAGGTATAAAATTGGCTTGTGGATGGTGATGCTGTTGAAAAAAATCAGTAAAATCGATAAATGGATAAAGTGTAGAGAACAAAATTCCGAAAACCAAAAAAACACGGTTAATTACATAAAAAGTAAGCTGTCGTAAAACGAGATAATATGCGGCTGCAAATAAAACCAGGACCAAATTAATTTTAAATAAAATGAGGAAAAATGCTGGCATAAATTTACTTCTCAGAGTTTTCGATGAGGTTGATAATTTCCTTCAGTTCTTCGGCACTTATTTTTTTATCCTTTGCAAAAAAGGTCACTAGTTCTTTGTAAGAACTTTGGAAATAATTGTTTACAAAACCACTCATAAAACGTTTTTTATAGTCGGCCTCTTTTACCTTGGCACTATAGCGTTTTGCATTCGCAAAGCGTTCGCTTTTCAAAAAACCTTTACGTTCTAGATTTTTTATGGTGGATGCCAATGTGGTGTAAGGAGGCTTAGGCGCTGGCATGTTGTCCATAAAGTCTTTAATGAAGCCCGGACCCACCTGCCAAACCGCAAGCATTGCTTCCTCTTCTTGAAGTGTTAACTTTTCCATTAATTACGAATATATCGTAAATATACGAAACTAATTTATAAACGAAAAATAGATTTATTGATTCGAATACCGCTCTTCTGCCTCGTCAATGGTTTGTTCTACTAACTTTTGCAAAGCTTGTGCAGCAGTAGCAATCGCCATATCATCGGTATAATTGGTGTAAAAACTAATTTTTTTGCTTTTACCTTGATAGTTAAATACCATTTCGTAATGCAAAATGTCTTTGTTATTTAAGTCGGCATTTTTATTGGCTATGAGTTCGGGTAATTTCCAAAAATCCAGTTCGTTGGCTTTGCTGTGCAAAAAAATAATGTTGTTGGCATGCAATTTAACCTTGGTTTTGACCAATGAATCTTTGTGATTTAAATATTGGTATTCGCCTGTGGCCGAATTGTAGCTATTTACCAATGTGTCGCCTAAACCCCATTTATAGGTCAAGGAAATAAATTTTGAGGCTGGATAAGGCCCTTGCTTCAGGTTTATCAAATAATAGCCCCCTATAGTGGTCATTAAAATTACTACAATAGTGCTAATCAGCAACAAACGTTTTTTAAAATCAGTGCTCATTATTTTTTCGCCCTTTCTTCGGCATCTATCAGGGTTTGTTCTATTACTTTTTGCATTTGCGATGCAGCGCCTTGCATGCGTGGATTGCCCTCAAAGTTAGAGAGGTAAGTTACTTCTTTACTTTTCTTTTGGTAATTAAATTTAATGAAATAGCGCAACACCTTAGCGTTTTTTAAATCGTTTTCGCTGTTGGCAACCACCGTTGGCAGGTTCCAAAAGCCTTGCTCATCAGCAGTGCTATCCAAAAATTTTTTATCTCTGGCGCTTAGCATTATTTTAGTGGACACCAACGAATCTTTATCGTTAAGATATTTGTACTCGCCTGTGGCCGAATTGTAGGAATTAACCAAACTATCACCTGCACCCCATTTGTA
>CANHHZ010000083.1 GCA_947460275.1 Sphingobacteriaceae bacterium
GATTTGATCTTCTTCTGCGCTTCCCTCTTGTTTTTCAACCAATTCGATACCTATTTCTAGGCTAGCGTCAATCAGTTCAACATTTTTCACCATATGTTGACTAAGCCTATTTCCATTGGCTTTTAAGCCCTTTACATCAATCAGCTCGGCTAAATCTACTTCTAAGATTTCTGCCGTTTTCGATTTTCCTTTTTCTACATCTATTTTAAGTTTTGCATCGGGTTTACCGGTAATTAAAATCATCTTAGAACCCGGCTCTTCGCTAATAATGCTTACTTCCTTACCCGCTGGTTGCATTTCAAAAACAAAACGTTTTACAAAGTAATTTTTAGCCTTGGTGTCGTAATGTACCAATCCGTAAACTTGCTCTGGATTAAATTTTTGCATTAAAACAATTCCCGAATCAAAGTGGTTACTCAAATCAAACGAGGTTAACTCGTACCAACCCGCAGCATTAACTTGCAAAATTTTGTCATCGCCATCAAACTCACCTAAGTATTTACCTCTTCCGTCAACGTTTAGGCGTTTGAGCAAATCATCGTACCAAATTTTTAATCCTGACAAGGTAGAAACGCCTTTGGTTTTTAGCAATACTTTTTTAATAGGATATTTTGAAACAATATTACCTTGCGAAGCCCGTCCTTTGATGGCAATTTCAGTAAAATCTACATCAAATTGCAGTTTCTTTAATTTAGAATGTGGCTTAAGCATTACAGTAACAACCTCGGCTTCGCCATTAGGATTTGCCGTAAAATACAAGATTTTAGAGCCTTTGGTTCCTTTGGTTAAATCGTACTCTTTATCTCTCGTAACGCCTAAAACTGCAAAACGCTTAATGTAATTTGTTCCGCTTGCGCCATCTCTGTAAATAAGATTATAAACGGTTCGCTCATCGCCTTTTTTAAATACTTGTGCATGAATAATACCCTTGCCTACAAAGGTTTTATCTGCAACTTTAGTGATGATACATTTTCCGTCTTCTCTAAAAACAATAATCTCGTCAATATCCGAACAGTCGGCAACAAACTCATCTTTTCGTAAACCTGTACCTACAAAACCATCTTCACGATTTACATATAATTTAACGTTGGCTAAAGCTACTTTACTGGCCTCCACTTTATCAAACAAACGGATTTCAGTTTTACGTTCTCTACCTTTTGCATATTTATCTTTTAACTTTTGAAACCAAGCAATGGTATAGTCTGTCAAATGACGCAAATGCCCTTTTACCACCTTAATTTCATCTTCCAAAGCTTTCATTTGCTCATCCGCCTTTTTCACATCAAAACGGGTGATGCTACTCATGGGCTTATCAATCAATTTTTTAAAATCTTCGGGTAATATTTCTCGGTATAAAGAAGGTTTAAACGGGTCGAACAATAAATTTAATACTGTTACTACTGCGTCAAAATCGTTTGCATTTTCATATTCAGGATTTTTATACATCCCTTCCTGAATAAATATTTTAAGCAAAGAGCTAAAGAATATACGTTCCATGAGCTCGTGCAAACGAATTTCTAACTCACGTTTGAGCAAGAACTTTGTATGTTGCGTATTTTGCCCTAAAACATCATTAACCGTTAAAAAATGAGGTTTATCATCTTTAATAATACATGTATTTGGGGATATAGAAACCTCGCAAGCCGTAAAAGCGTAAAGCGCATCAATGGTTACATCTGGCGAAATACCGGGCGCCAACTGCACCACAATTTCTACATTGGCAGCGGTGTTGTCTTCTATCTTTTTGATCTTGATTTTGCCTTTATCGTTGGCCGCCAAAATACTGTCGATAACCGAACCTGTAGTGGTACTGTAAGGAATTTCGGTTATAACTAGCGTTTTTTTATCTTTTTCGGTAATTTTTGCCCTCACCCTTATTCTTCCACCACGCATTCCTTCGTTGTAGTTAGAAAAATCGGCCATACCACCCGTAAAGAAATCGGGTAAAATATTAGGTTTATTTCCTCTTAGCAACTCAATTGATGCATCCAAAAGCTCAACAAAGTTGTGGGGCATAATTTTGGTGGCCAAGCCCACTGCAATACCTTCTGCACCTTGTGCCAACAACAATGGAAATTTTACGGGCAAAGTTACAGGCTCGCTATTTCTACCATCATAGCTTAACTGCCAAACCGTAGTATCGGCATTAAAAACCACTTCGTTTGCAAATTTAGACAAGCGTGCCTCAATGTAACGAGGTGCAGCAGCGCTATCGCCAGTAATGGGGTCGCCCCAGTTTCCTTGGCAATCAATCAACAAATCTTTTTGCCCAATTTGCACCATTGCATCGCCGATAGAAGCATCGCCATGCGGGTGATACTTCATCGTATTTCCAATAACGTTTGCTGCTTTATTGAAACGGCCATCGTCCATTTCTTTTAACGAATGCATAATACGGCGCTGCACAGGTTTTAAACCATCGTGAATGTGCGGCACTGCCCTATCTAAAATTACATAAGAAGCATAATCGAGAAACCAATTTTCGTAAAGTCCATTGATAGGAATTACGGTGTGTTTGATTTCCGCACTATTCTCTTCATTTAGGCTGTTTTCGTCTATTTCTTCACTCATTCGTTCATAAGAATTTGGGATGCGTAAATATAAGTGTTGGGATTATATTTTACGAAGGAAGTTTTTAACACCTTGTTTAAATAGATTTCCCAATGTGGAATATTAAAATTCAATACCAAAATTTACCTCAACAATCTGTCTTCTGCAAAGGCAAACGGCAACAAGGTTTTTACCTCATTTACCTTGATGATACTACCATTTAAACAATAAAAAATCACCTCAATAGGCGATTTTTGTTTTCTTTCGGCTTCTATCATTACTTGCAAACAGGCGCCGCAAGAAGTAACAGGATTTTGCAAATCAAAACTTGTAGTAAAGGCGGTAATGGCTATTGTTTTAATTATAGAATTTGGATAATTAGCGCCAATACTAAACAAGGCCACCCGCTCTGCGCACAAGCCCGAGGGAAAAGCTATGTTTTCTTGGTTACTACCCAATACGATTTGATTATCAGTTAACAACACCGCTGTACCAACTTTAAAGTTACTATAAGGCGAATGTGAAGTGGCCAAGGCTTCTTCGGCTTTTTTACACAATAGCTGATCACTTTCCGATAGCTCTGTTATATTTTGGAAAGTTTGGTAACTCAATGTTAAATTTAGTGTATTCATAAAATGAAATTATAAATTATTTGCGGTGTGAGCAGCCATTACAAAAAATGAACTAGCTATTTAAATTGAAAAAAACTGAATTTTGAATACAAAAGATAGCCCAACCATTACAAATAAGAAACAAATTAATTTGTTTCTTATCTTTTTTAAAAGATCTAAAAAGTTAAACACTTTATATTACACCAAATTTGAACCATGGTTAAGAGATAAAAATAGGGCAACTAAAGTATAGTTAAGCCACTTCTAAATCTTGGGTATTGGCTTCGTTTCTTTCTTTATCTTCTTCCCTAAGTTCGTCTTTTTCGATTCTTAAATTTTTAATGATATGTTGTTGGCGCTCTGGTGTGTTTTTGCCCATGTAATATTCGAGCAGTTTTTTAATGGTTTGTTCTTTTAAAATTACCGGATCCAACCTAATGTCTTTTCCTATAAATAAACCAAACTCATCAGGCGATATTTCTCCTAAACCTTTAAAACGTGTAATCTCAGGTTTTCCACCTAATTTATCGATGGCTGTACGTCTTTCGTCTTCGCTATAGCAATAAATGGTTTCTTTTTTATTGCGCACCCTAAACAATGGCGTTTGCAAAATATAAACGTGCCCAGCTTTTACCAAATCAGGAAAAAATTGCAAAAAGAAAGTCATCATCAACAACCTAATGTGCATTCCGTCCACATCGGCATCGGTAGCAATAACAATATTGTTGTAGTGTAAACCTTCCAAGCCATCTTCTATGTTTAAAGCATGTTGCAAAAGGTTAAACTCTTCGTTTTCGTACACCACTTTTTTGGTCAGCTCGTAACAGTTTAAAGGCTTTCCTTTTAGGCTAAACACCGCTTGGCAATCTACATCTCTACTTTTTGTAATAGACCCAGAAGCCGAATCGCCTTCGGTAATAAACAAAGTAGTTTCGTATCTTTTTTCGTGGGTGCTGTTAAAATGAACTTTGCAGTCTCTCAATTTCTTATTGTGTAAAGATGCTTTTTTTGCTCTATCGTTGGCCAACTTTTTAATCCCTGCAATATCTTTTCGTTCTCTTTCAGATTGGATAATGCGTTTCAACAAAGCGTCGGCAACATCAGTATGTTTGTGCAAATAATCATCCAATTCTTTCTTCACAAAATCGTTGATGAAAGTACGGACCGACGGACCTTCTGGACCCATATTTTGCGAACCTAACTTAGTTTTAGTTTGCGATTCGAAAACTGGCTCTTGTACCCTAACAGAAATGGCCGCTATAATCGACGCCCTGATATCCGAAGCATCATATTCTTTTTTATAAAACTCTCTAATGGTTTTTACCACCGCTTCCCTAAATGCCGCTTGGTGTGTTCCACCCTGTGTAGTGTGTTGTCCATTCACAAAAGAATGGTAATCTTCGCCGTATTGCTGGCCGTGGGTCATCGCTATTTCTATATCATTTCCCACCAAGTGGATAATGGGATAGCGCAATTCTTCGGGCTTGTTTTGTTTAGACAATAAATCATACAATCCTCGCTCCGAAAAATATTTATCATTGTTAAAATTGATAGTTAAACCGGTATTTAGGAATACGTAATTCCAAATCATGCTTTCTACAAAATCTGGGATATAATGGTAATTTCTAAAAATACTTTCGTCGGGATAAAAAGTTATAGCCGTACCATTGCGCTGCGTGGTATCAATTATTGGATGTTCTGTTACTACTTCCCCCCTAGAGAATTCTACTTTTTTGGTTTTACCATCCCGGTAAGACTGCACTACAAAATTGGTAGACAAGGCGTTTACAGCTTTCGTACCTACACCATTTAGGCCTACCGATTTTTGGAAGGCGTTGCTATCGTATTTACCTCCGGTGTTTATTTTAGATACGCAATCTATAACCTTGCCTAAAGGGATACCACGACCATAATCTCTAACATTTACCTTTTGATCTGAAACTGTTATTTCTATGGTTTTGCCAGAGCCCATTACAAACTCATCTATGGAATTGTCTACAATTTCTTTCAACAACACATAAATCCCGTCGTCTTGTGCAGAGCCATCACCAAGCTTACCAATGTACATTCCAGGGCGTAAACGGATGTGTTCTTTCCAGTCTAGCGAGCGTATACTGTCGTCGTTATAAATCGGTTCGGCCATATTTTAAAACTTTGTAGCGTTGTTAAAATTGCAAAATTTTTGAAAAAATAATTTAGCATCACAAATTTAACTTAATATCCATGTAAATCAATTACAAAGTTTCCACAAATAAACATTTTAGGAGCAAACAATAAGCAAGTCTTTTGACAGAAAGCTAAAAAACTGTATCTTCCAAAATCATTTGATATTATGCAACAAAAAAAGCAACTCTCCTTGTTCGACCTATCCATGATTGTAGTAAGCTTGGTTATTGGTATGGGTATTTTTAGAACACCAGTAAATGTAGCTTCGAAAGCACAAATTCCCGAATTATTTTTTTTAGCATGGTTTATTGGGGGATTTATTGCACTATGTGGCGCACTTACCTATGCCGAAATAGGATCTAGATTACCCGTAACTGGCGGATATTATAAAATTTTTTCGGTTTGCTACCACCCTTCCATCGCCTTTGCCATCAACTGCATTATTGTAGTTTCTAATGCCGCATCGGTAGCTGGAGTTGCCTTAATTGGCGCAGAATATTTAAGTAAAATTTTACCCAGCAGCAGTATGCATCCCGAAGATTATAGGATTTTGATTGCTTTGCTTAGCATTATGCTTTTTTATACTATCAATCTTTTCGGGTTAAGAACAAGCTCACGCACCCAAAACATTTTAACAGTTATTAAAATAGCTATGGTGCTTACCCTTATTGGCGCAGTGTTTTTTGGCGAACAAACCAACGCCATTGCCCCAATTTTTAAAATAGCAAGTGGTGCAGCACCCACTTGGAGCGATTACGGAAAAGCGCTTGGCTTATGTTTAATTGCCGTTTCGTTTAGTTTTGGCGGTTACCAACAAACCATAAATTTTGGCGGAGAAACCAAGGAAGCTAAAAAAATTGTTCCCCGAGCCATTATCATTGGCTTGGCCATTATTATTACTTTGTACATGGCTATAAATTACGCTTACGTAAAAGTTATTGGCTTTGAGCAGCTAAAAACCGCCGAAAGCATTGCAGCGATACTAGCCGGTAAAATTTTTGGCCCCATCGGCTTTTCGTTGCTTTCGGGGTTAATTTATTTGTCGGTTTTGGGTTATGTAAACGTAAATTTACTAAGTAATCCAAGGGCAATGTATGCCATGGGCGAAGAAAAAGCCCTACCAAAAATTTTTACCTTAAAAACCAAAAAGCACGAAACCATGATTGTAAGCTTAACCGTGTTTACCATTGTGGCTATTCTAACTTTATTTTACGCACAAACCTTCGATAAAATTGTAAACTACTCTATATTTTTAGATAGCATCGGTTTTGCCACTTCGGCGGCAGCCATTTTTATCTTGCGCAAAAAAACAGCACATCTTTCCAAAAAAGATATTTACACTGTTCCATTTGGTGCATTGATACCCGTTATTTTTATTTCTGCTTATTTATTTGTGGCGTTTAGCATTTATACGGACGATCCAAATGCAGCGCTAAACGGCCTGTATATTTTCGGCGGATTTATTGTTATCTATTTTATCATCAAATATTTCAACAATAGAGAAGCGCAAAAAGCGGACTAATGAAGTAGAGCAAAGAACAAAGAGCAAGGAGCAAGGAACAAGGAACAATAAATTCGTCATGCATTGAAAAGGCGAAAGGCCAACCGTTACACCAAAAACCGCTCGTTTTCGCAATGCGGATAATATTCCCTACATTTGCAGCGAAGCAGAATTTCTTTATCATTTTAAAGCAACTCGCAAGTTAGTCTTTCCCACAATGATTGTTCTAGCTTCTTCGCATTATTAAACTTAAAAATTATACTTTGTTATTTTCAGAATTAAACCTCATAGCCCCTATTTTAAAGGCGCTAGAAACCGAAGGTTATACACAACCTACACCAATACAAGAACAATCTATACCCTCAATTTTACAAAAACGCGATTTATTGGGCTGCGCCCAAACAGGAACAGGTAAAACTGCAGCGTTTGCTATACCTATGTTGCAGCTGTTAAGCCAACAGCATACCAACACCAAAGGTCCTAGATCAATTAAAGCACTAATTTTAACGCCAACAAGAGAATTGGCCATACAAATTGAAGAAAGTTTTAAAGCTTACGGACGTAATTTGGCTTTAAAACACTTGGTAATTTTTGGCGGCGTTGGTCAGAAAGCACAAACCGATGCCCTGCAAAGAGGTGTTGATATTTTAGTAGCTACGCCTGGACGTTTGTTAGATTTAATGAACCAAGGTTTTATAAACCTTCGTGACATAGAGATTTTTGTGTTGGATGAAGCCGACCGTATGCTAGACATGGGCTTTATACACGATGTAAAAAAAGTAATTGCCAAGTTGCCTGCCAAAAGACAAACTTTGTTTTTTTCGGCCACGATGCCAGCAGAAATCCAAAAACTATCTGACACCATTCTAACTAACCCGGTAAAAGTTGAAGTAACACCTGTGTCTTCAACGGCCGAAAAAATACAACAAGCGGTTTATTTTGTAGAGAAAAACGACAAGAAAAACTTGTTGATACACTTATTAAAAGACAAAACTATAGAAACCGTTTTGGTTTTTACCCGTACCAAACACGGTGCCGATAAAGTGGTGAAAGATTTGATGAAAATTAACATCAAAGCCGAAGCTATTCACGGTAATAAGTCTCAAAATGCACGTCAACGAGCCTTAACCAATTTTAAAGCACGTACCACACGTGTTTTGGTAGCCACCGATATTGCCGCACGCGGTATTGATGTTGATGAATTGGCACACGTAATTAACTACGAACTGCCAAACATACCCGAAACTTACGTACACCGAATTGGGCGTACTGGCCGTGCGGGCTTAAGTGGCGTTGCCTATTCGTTTTGCGATGGCGAAGAAAAAGAATTTTTAGATGATATTGAGAAACTCATTGGCTTAAAAATTCCGGTTACCGAAGATCATCCTTATGCCATGAGCTGGCAAAGTTTACTATCTGCAGCAGCAGAGGCTAAAAGCAAAGGCAAGAAAAAACCAAACCAACGCGAACCCCGACAACGCGAGCGCGAGCCCAACTTAAGCGGAGCTAAAAAGAAACCGCAAGGTGGAAGAAAGCCAAATGGTAACGGAAGCACAGCTGGTGCAAGTGCAAGTGGTGGTGGAAACAAAAGATTTGGCGGCGGCGGAAACAGAAGAAGAGATTAAAATTGACAAAATGGTTTGTATGAAAATACAGACCATTTTTGTTTTTGTAAAAAGTGTATAAATGAAAAAACCTTAGAGGTTTAACAAAATATCCGACTCAAGACTACAGACTCAAGACTAAACCTTTCTAATCCTAATAATACGCATCCAATGCAATGCTTTCATTACTGGATAAGTTGGATCAAACTCCCACCATTTTTGTCCAAAATTAGGACTGTTTGGTTTTTTGTGATGGTTATTTTGAAACAGTTCGCCCATTA
>CANHHZ010000084.1 GCA_947460275.1 Sphingobacteriaceae bacterium
ACTTTGCTTTTCAACGGCGAGTGCACAAACCAAACGCTATGAAATTAGCGGTAAAGTAACCGATGCTTCTACAAAAGAAGCGATACCTGGAGCGGGTATCAAAATTCAAAACTCAAAATTTGCTGTGGCCAGCAGCAACACAGGAAGCTTTAGTCTTAATGTTGACTTAACTCCTGGAAGCTACCAAATTGTATTTTCTTATATTGGTTACAAATCGGTGGTTAAAACCGTAACCTTAGGCAATGCTACCTCTGTAGTTCTTAATAGTGAACTAAGTGATGACGCTATGGGCTTAGACGAAATTATCGTTACAGGTACTTCTCAAGGAACTACCCGTAAGCAATTAGGTAGTTACGTAAGTTCTGTAAAAGGCGAAGATTTATTAAAATCGCCAAGTGGAAACGTATTGTCGGGCTTACAAGGTAAGACTCCAGGTGCACAAATCAGCCAAAACTCTGGCGATCCAGCTGGCGGTATGAGTGTAAGATTGCGTGGTATCAGTTCTATCAACTCATCTTCAGATCCTTTGTATATTATTGATGGTGTAGTGGTCAACAACTCAACCACAAGAGTTACCAATACCTCTCAAAATTATGATGGTGGAAACTTCGTGGGCAATATTGGTCAAAATCGTATGGTGGACATCAATCCAAACGATATTGAAAGAATTGAAGTATTAAACGGTGCAGCAGCAGCGGCCATATATGGCTCTAGAGCAAATGCTGGTGTAATTCAAATCTTTACTAAACGTGGTGCGTCTGGTAAAGCTCAGGTGAATTTCTCAACTTCTACAACTATTTCGGAGCTTCGCAAGCAAGTAGAGGTAAACCAATCTCCAGTTAAATTTGGGACATTAGCACAAACACAAGATATATTAAATCCAACATGGACCACTACAACGCCAGTTACAAGATACAATTATCAAGATTACATTTTTAGAACAGCAAAAGGCACCGACAATACCATTTCGGTTTCTGGTGGTAACGATGATACCAAGTTTTATACTTCGGCAAGTTATTTAAAAAATCAAGGTATCATAAAAAATACCGATTTTACACGTTATAATTTTAGGGCCAATGTTGATCAAAAATTAACAGATTGGGCAAAATTAACCGCTGGTTTTAACTATATCCATAGTAATGCCAACGAAAAGCCAGATGGTAACTCATTTTTTTCGCCAATGAACTCTGTAACCATTCTTGGTAACATTCATGATCTTTGGACACGTGATGCGTTGGGCAATATCCAAGCAATTGGTAGTAATCAGCGAGTAAACCCCGTTTCTATCATCGAAGATATTAAACAAAGACAATTTACCAACCGTATCATAGCCAACACGGGAATTAAATTGTTCCCGGTTAAAAATTTAACAGTTGATTACAGCATGGGTGTAGACAATTCTATTCAAAACGGAACAACTTTTATCCCTCCTTTTGCCTACAACGTTAATACTGCCTTCTATGGCGGCGGTGCAAGTTTAGACCCTACTTTAAACGGATATGCCAGCGCTGCAAACGCTACAACCACTTTGTTTAACAACGAGTTGAATTTTAATTACGACAGTAAAATTAATAGTAATTTATTGTCAACTACACAATTGGGTGGGTCATATCAATACCAAAAAGATTTATATGCTTTGCTAAATGGTAGAGGGTTAGCTCCTTTTGTACAATCGGTAAATGGAGCAAGCTCTATGTTGCCAAATATCGACTCGAGATCTGAGTTTGCCATAAGCGGTGCTTACTTGCAACAAAACTTTAAATATAAAGATCATTTGTTCGTAACTGGGGCTGTAAGGGTAGATCAGTCAACTGTTTTTGGAGAAAACGAACGTGTAAGAACGTATTTAAAAGCAAACATGAGTTATGTACCTTCATCAGCAGGATATTGGAAAAATTTAGGTGTTTCTAAATGGTGGGATTCATTTAAAGTGAGAGCTGCTTATGGCGAATCGGGTAACTTAACAGGTATAGGTCCTTATTCTCGTTTCAACGAGTACAGTTCAGCTTCCTTTTTAGGCAAAACAGCATTAAGCTCAAGCAGTACCCTAGCTAACCAAACTGTAATCCCCGAGTTGCAAAGAGAGCTAGAAATTGGTACCGATATGTCTTTCTTTAAAAACAGATTAGGCTTAACTTTTAACTGGTACAACAAAAAAGTACAAGATTTACTTTTACCAGTGGTAATTGCGCCAACGAATGGCTTTTCTAGCTTGCTAGATAACTTTGGGGGTTTAACAAACCAAGGTATAGAACTTATGTTAACGGGCACGCCTGTAAAAACAGCCAACTTTAAATGGAACAGTACGGTAATTTATAACCGTAACAAAAACAAGGCTGTGGGCACAGGTGCGCTAAGATTATTAAGCACAAACGCTGGAGCCCCTGTGGCAATTGTAGACGGACAACCAGTAGGCGTTTTTTATGGTACTTTCTTTGCACGAAATGCAGATGGTAGCTTGTTGAAAAATGCAGAAGGAATTCCAGTTACTGAAAGAGGAATCCAAACTTCGGCTACCACTTATACCGTTCAAAGAGATGCCAGTGGTTTACCAACGGGTACAGTTTTACGTAAAGTTGTTGGTGATCCTAATCCAGATTATACCATGTCATTTGTGAACGATTTTTCTTTCAAAAAGTTTAATTTACACGTACAGTTAGATGCGGTACAAGGTGGTGAAGTTTGGAATGCCGACTGGCGTACACGTCAAGGTGTAGGTAACGGTAAGGAAGCCGAAAAAGAACAAATGGGATTATTGCCAAGAGGATATATATCTGCAACAAAAGGGGTGTACAATATCGAAGAATGGCGTGTTGATAATGGTTCTTTCGTAAAATTGAGAGAAATATCATTAAGCTATAATGTAGGTAAAGTAAGTTTTGTTAGAGATTTAACGGTTAACCTAAGTGGTAGAAACTTGGTGTCATGGGACAACTACAAGGGCTATGACCCAGAGTTGAACTCGGGTGGCCAATCTACCATTTTAAGAAATATAGATTTTGGTTCGGTGCCAATTCCACGCACATTTACCTTTGGCTTACAGGTTAAATTTTAATCATCATAAAAATTAAGACATGAAAAAATATATAAATAAAATTCCTGTTGTTGCAATGGCTTTAGTGCTATTAACCTTTGCAGCTTGTAAAAAGGAATATAGAAATGCAAGTGGAGCAAATGCCACTGATGTATTGAATTCATCAAAAGGCTTAACCGGTATTGCAGCAAGTTTGCAAAGAGTATACACGGCCGGTAGATCTGGAATGTTATACAATTCTGTAACAGCTAATGGTTTCGT
Organism: Sphingobacteriaceae bacterium; assembly: GCA_947460275.1. Lineage (GTDB taxonomy): Bacteria > Bacteroidota > Bacteroidia > Sphingobacteriales > Sphingobacteriaceae > Pedobacter. The sequence goes on from CANHHZ010000084.1 coordinate 3,296, forward strand.
AACTAATGAACTAGTGCTTTTAAATTCAGGTAATCTTCCCGAAGCACAGTTGACTGCTGGAGGTGCCACTGTGGATGGAACAAATACTATTCTATCGGGTTTATGGGCTAACGCTAATAAAATTATTTACGATGCAGATAATGTGATCACCAACACCCCTTCGGTGATAAGTGATAAAAACTATGCTGCCGGATTGATAGCTTATGCAAGTATATACAAAGCTTTAGCGATTGGCAATATGGCCCAATATTGGGAAAAAATTCCTTCTGGGACAGGTAAAAATGTAACATTTATTACTCGTGTTCAAGGTTTTGAGAAGGCAATAGAGGTGATAGATAACGCATTGGCGGTTATACAAGCCAACCCACCTAGCGCTTCGGCTCTATCAAACTTGCCAGCTGGTATTGATATTGCTAATACACTTTATGCGCTGAAGGCCCGTTATGCTTTGTTTTCAGGTAAGTACGATGTGGCCTTAACTAGTGCAAATGCTGTTGATATCACTAAAAAATCAACATTTAACTTTGATGTATTAACTTTAAATCCAATAAATGATGTTGCTGCATCAAACGTTAATGTATATCAAGTAGTTGATGCGAACTTAGGTTTGTCTGGTGCCTTCGCCCCAAATCCCTTAGATAATCGATTGACTTTTTACACTGTTACAGCAACAACTGCTCCGGTTGTTCGTATTGGTGGTTTTGGCTTAACAAGCACTACCGCTTTTCCAGTGTATTTAACGGGTGAAATTACGTTAATTAAAGCAGAGGCAAATGCCCGTAAAACAACGCCAGATTTAGCGGCTGCTTTAACTGAGCTCAACAAGGTTATAACAAAAGTTCCTGCTACTGATCCGTTTGGTGTGGGGGCAAATTTAAGTGCCTTAACAGGAACTTATACTCAAGCGCAATTGTTGGATGAAATTTACAAACAACGTTGCATAGAGTTATATATGTCGGGATTGAAATTAGAAGATATGCGTCGTTTTGCTAGACCAACCAGCGAGCGTAAACGCAATTTTTTCCCTTATCCTTTTACAGAAAGAGACAACAATACAAATACGCCAGCTGATCCATTGTTTTAATGGTTAATGCAAAAAAAGCGGTGAGCATTTGCTCACCGCTTTTTTTTTGAATTATTCCCTGTTTTACAACAAAGTTTCTTCTTTGCTTTAAATAATTTTTAATTCTTTAGCTTGATAGTCGATAAGTTTCTCGTCGTTGACATCTAGCTCCGTAATTAAATAATTAATGTTTTCGAGTGAGGTTAATTTTAATCTTAGCGAGGTATTCAGTTTTTCAGAAATACATAACACAGCTACTTTTTTTGCGCAATTAAGCATTGCTTTTTTAAGTTGGTTAATTTCCCAGTCGGTATCTGTTAAGCCATTTTTTGGGTCGATAGCGCTAGTGCCCAATAAACATAAGTCTACGTTAATCTCATAAAGCTGACTAATCACATGGCCGCCATAAGTAATTTGTGAATTTTTAGAGAAGAGGCCCCCAATTAAAATTACTTCAATATTCGGATATTTGGCAAGTTCTAAAGCTACTAAAGGACTGATGGTAAAAAAGGTAGCGTTTATATTTTCGGGCAATTGTTTAGCTAACTCTAAAATGGTGGTGCCACCCCCTGTTAAAACAACCATACCGTCTTTTACCAATTTCGCCGCTTTTTTTGCAATTACAATTTTATCTTCTTTGGCATAAACATCACTATCGTCGAAAATAGAATGATAGGATTTGGAAAGTGCACCGCCATGCACTTTAAACAACAAGCTTGCATCCGACATTTCTTGAAGATCTCTCCTAATGGTATCTTCAGAAACATTTATCAATTGTACCAAGTCTGAACTCAGTACCCGATTGTGCAAATTAATTTGTCGCATGATTAGGTCATGTCTTTCTTGTTTAAGCATGGCTAGGGATTGTTTATCCTAAAGGTAAAAAATATATTCACCATTTTTTTGCGGTTTCTTGCAGTTTTAATTTTTAGTCTCGGTTTTGTGTATCATTTTTAATACATACTTTTTAAGCTAGTGTTAAATATTAATTGGCATATTTACCTTTTAATTTTAAAAATGCGTTTTAATGCGTGTTTTAAGGTTAATGCAACCAACTATAAAAAAATAATTAACTAATCAAATTGGCGATTATGAAAAAAAAATTACTCATTTTGTTTATGGGCACGTTTTTGTTCGCAATTAATGTACTTGCGCAGCAAATAACGGTTACTGGTAAAGTAACATCAGCAGAAGATGGAATGCCCATTCCAGGCGCTTCTGTAAAAATTAAAGGTGCAAAGACATCTGCACAAACAGGTACAGCGGGATTATATTCCATCAAAGCAAATCCTGGCGATGTGCTTCAATTTAGCTATTTAGGTTTTGTGACTAAGGAACAAAACGCGGCTACAATTGTAAATGTTACACTAAATCCAGATTCTAAAGTATTGAACGAGGTTGTGGTGACTGCACTTGGTCAAAAAGTTAGTAGAAGAAGTCTTGGTACTTCTGAACAAACTGTTAAAGGTCAAGATATTGCAGATACTCAACGCGAAAACTTTATCAATGCCTTACAAGGTAGGGTAGCTGGTATAGAAGTTACCAGTTCATCGGGCGTACCCGGAGCCTCTTCTTCTATCACCATCAGGGGTGTAAGTTCAATCAGTGGTAGTAATCAGCCTCTATTTGTGGTTGATGGTTTGCCAATAGACAACAAAACTTTGAGTACTTCTGCTTTCTTTTCTGACAACAGTTCTAATACCTCTTTTTCAAATAGAGGAGTAGATTTTACCAACCGTGCAGCAGATATTAACCCAGAAGATATTGAGAGTTTAGTGGTGTTAAAAGGTCCAGAAGCAGCAGCTCTTTATGGTATCGATGCGGCGAATGGCGCAATCGTAATCACCACAAAAAGAGGTAAAGCTGGTAAAGGATCAATCAACTACAACAACAGTTTTAGGATTGAAAAAACCAGAACATCACCAGAAATTCAAAGCCGATTTGGACTAGGAAGTGGTGGAGTTGGAGGTGCAACTTCACTTTCTTATTTTGGCCCAGAATATGCTCCAGGAACTCAACTATATAATAATGTTGATAATTTCTTTGAAACGGCATTAACTCAAAAGCACAATCTTTCAATTGAGGGTGGTGCGCAAGACATGAGTTATCGTATATCTTCATCTTATACCAATCAAAATGGTGTTGTGCCAAACTCAGCCTATGATAGATTAACTTTGAATGGCTCTACAACTGGTAAGGTTAACGAATGGTTTAAAATAGATTTGAGCATGAACTATTCTTACTCGGTCAACAATCAGCCTTTTAAAGGTGCAGGTGGGCCATTATTAGGTTTATTGCTTTGGCCACAACAAGATGACGCCAGAAATTATTTGAACCCATCTGGTACCAGAAGAACTTTTGCTGACATTACCAATTTGGCTGGTGAAATTGAAAACCCTTATTTCAATGTCAACAAAAATAAAATCAATTCAATCAACAACAGAATAACGTCAAACTTTGGTTTTACTATTTCACCGGTTAAATGGGTGAGTTTAAAAACCAACATAGGTATTGATGCTTACAATAACAAAAGCTTAATTTTTAGACATCCAGAAAGTGCGGGTGGATTTACCAGAGTTGGTATTATTGATGTTGCAAATGACAACACTAGAAATTTAAACATCCAAAACTTATTAAATTTCACCAAACAAAAAATCACTAAAGATATTAGTTTTGACGCCACTTTAGGGACTTCATTACAAGACTCGAAGTCATCAATTGACGCTAGTTATGGAGAAGGATTATTAGATCCAAACTTCATTTCCATAAACAACACCACGGCTACATTAAGAAATGGAAAATCGTCTGTTGCGCAAAGAAGATTAGTTAGTGCATTTGGTAGAGCAACCCTATCTTACAAAAACTATCTATATTTAACTGCAACGGGTAGAAATGACTGGACTTCAACTATTCCTATCGGTGCCAATTCATTTTTCTATCCTTCTGTATCTGGTAGTTTTGTGTTTACCGACGTGCCTGCTTTTAAAGCATTGGATAAAATCTTCACGTCAGGTAAAATTAGAGCAGCTTTTGCCCAAGTAGGTAGAGATGCAAGACCTTATTCTTATGTGCCTGCCTTAGAAAGCAAAACTACTGTAGGCGGCGGATTTGGCTATGGTTTTACAGGTCCAAATCTTGATTTGAGACCAGAGTTTGCAAGTTCATACGAACTTGGTACGGAGTTAAGCTTTTTGAAAGATCGCTTAGGCATAGATTTTACCATCTACCGTAAAGAAACATCAGATCAAATTGTAAATGATATTAGAGGTAGTTACGGAACAGGCTTCATTTTATTTAATTTAAATGGTGCTAAAACCCGTAATGAAGGTATTGAGATTACTTTAAAAGGAAATCCAATAAAAACTAAAAATTTCAATTGGAATGTATTGGCCAACTTTGAGAAGGCTAAAGGTACAGTTTTGGCTTTACCTAATTCTTTGCCAGAATCTTACGTGTCTGATACATGGTTGTACGGTAACGTTAGAAATGGAAATACACCAAATTACTCTACAAGATCATTAACCGGTTTCTTTTATTTGAGAAACAATACCGGCGATTTGTTGATTGATCCAGCTAGTGGTTTGCCGCTTAGATCTACGGTATTTATACAAGGACCTGGAAGTGGTTATGACAGACAGCCTGATTTTTCTATAGGCTTAACCAACACATTTACTTACAAAAACTTCTCTTTGTCATTTTTGCTAGACATTAGAAAAGGTGGAGATATCGTAAACGCCACACAACATTTTCTTACCTCAAGAGGTTTAAGTACACGTACACTGGATAGGTTAGAGCCAAGAGTGGTAAATGGTGTGCTTAGAGACGGAAAAGAAAATTCAGCGAATCCAACACAAAACAACATCTCTGTAACACCATTTTATCAAAATGGTTTCTATACAGGTATGAGTGAAGAGCTGTTCATTGAAAAAGACGTCAATTGGTTAAGGCTAAAAGATGTAACGTTTCAATACAAGTTGCCTGCAAGCGTTGTGGGTAAACAAAAATTGGTTAAAAATGCAAGTTTATTTGTTACAGGAACAGATTTGTTCTTAATCACAAATTACTCTGGCCTAGATCCAGTGGTAAATGGTAACACAGCAGCAGTGGGTGGCTCTGGCGCCGCTGGTGTTGATTATGGAAATTTTGCAATGCCAATTGGATTAAATTTTGGTTTAAGAATTGGTTTATAATATAGGAGATCATAGAGATGAAAAAAATATTTATAACATTTATAGCAGCAAGTCTTTTCATCCTTAGTGGATGTAAGAAATACTTGGATGTAAACACAAATCCAAACAACCCGCAAACGGTTGAGGCCAATCTTTACTTGTCGCC
>CANHHZ010000085.1 GCA_947460275.1 Sphingobacteriaceae bacterium
ATCAAAAACTTTGCAAATCAACAAAGCAATAGTATATTCGTGCAAATCAAATTGATATGTCGGCTTACTTTAAAAATTTAATCCTTGCCCTGGCTGTTTTTACGCTAGGTGCTTGCAGCACAAAATATGCCTTGGTTAAATCCAATAGGAAAGAGTACAACATCAGCAACAAAATTGCGCCCGATAGCAGCGTAATCAAAACCTATTTGCCTTACAAAACTAAAATTGATGCCGAGATGAACCAAGTTATTGGCTACACCGAGTTTACCTTGAGCAAAAGTAGCCAAGGTTATGAGTCGGTTTTAGGCAATTTCTTTGCCGATGCCGTATTTCATCAAGCCAAAAAAATAAACCCCAATATCGATTTTATCATGCCAAGCACAAAAGGAGGCTTACGCAACGATATTGCCAAAGGCGAAATCACGGTATCGAACATATTTGAGCTCATGCCATTCGAAAACCAATTGATTTTGTTTACCCTAAAAGGCGAAGATGTGCTTAAACTAATAAATTACATTGTAGCCAGCGAAGGCCAACCTGTAGCGGGCATAAAAATTGAAGTAAAAGATAAAGCGCCAGTAAATGTCATCATCAACGGAAAGCCATTTAATGTAAACCAAACTTATCAGGTAGTTACTTCAGATTATGTGGCCAGTGGCGGCGACGATGCCGTAGGCTTTGCCAAGCCCATTGCCAAACAAGTTTTAGGTTTAAAAATACGCGATGCCTTATTAAACGAAGTAAAAGAACTACAAGCGCAAGGAAAAAAAGTTAATGCAACATTAGATGGAAGAATTACAAAAAACAACTAGACGTAACTTTATCAAAGCAGGTGGCATGGTGAGCGCTGCTTTTGCCTTAAACATTAACGCTTTAGATGCTTTTGCCAACGGGAGATTGCAGAAGCTAACCATATTGCATACAAACGATGTGCACAGTAGGATAGAGCCATTCCCAATGGATGGTGGCCGAAACCAAGGTTTGGGCGGCGTGGCTCGGCGTTCGTCTCTCATCAAACAAATACGTGCCGAGCAAGAAAATGTATTGCTGTTGGATGCTGGAGATATTTTTCAAGGTACACCATACTTTAACAAGTTTGGTGGCGAATTGGAGCTGAAACTCATGAGCCAAATGGGCTACGATGCTACTACTTTGGGCAACCACGATTTTGACAATGGGGTAGAAGGCTTTTACAAACAACTGCCCAACGCCAATTTCCCGATTTTAATTGCCAATTACGATTTGCGCAATACTGCTTTGGCAAATGCTACCCAACCTTACAAAATATTTAAAAAAAGCGGACTTAAAATTGGTGTATTTGGTATTGGTATAGAACTGAAAGGTTTGGTAGATCCTAAAAATTACGGCGAAACGCAATATTTAGACCCCATTGCAAAAGCCAATGAAACCGCTGCTTTGTTAAAAAACGATTTACATTGCGATTTGGTAATTTGTTTGTCGCACTTAGGGTATAAATACCGTACCGCAACAGTATCAGACCAAGTATTGGCGGCAAATACCAGAAATATTGATTTAATTATTGGTGGCCATACGCATACTTTTTTAGATACCCCAGAGGATGTAAAAAACCTAGACGGCAACATAACCACCATTAACCAAGTTGGTTTTGCAGGCATAAACTTAGGAAGGATTGATTATTATTTTGAACCTTACAAGAGCAAAAAAATGAAAATCTCTGCGCCTTATTTAATTAACAATAAGTTGGAAATGTAAGTTGAAATAATTGCGAGAAAAAAAATCCGTCATTGCGAGCTTTGCGAAGCAATCTTTTCTACTATTCAACAATCAAAAGATTGCTTTGTCGTACCTCCTCGCAAAGACGAAACATTAAACCAAAAAACCACCACCTAACAAATCATTCCCTTCGTAAAAAACAGCCGATTGTCCTGGGGCAATTGCCGATACGTTATGATCAAAAACCACTTTCATATTGTTGTTTTCTTGCACAATAGTGCTTAACATGCCCGCATCTTTGTAGCGTATTTTGGTCACCACATTTTGCAATGGCTCGTTAATGTTTGCGTATTTGATCAAGTTTACGTTGCGCACCAAAGCTTCTTTTCTTTCTAATTCATCCGCTCTGCCCAAAACAACGGTATTGCTTTCGGGCAAAATTTGGGTTACAAACATAGGTTCGCCAAAAGCAACTCCTAAACCTTTACGTTGGCCAATGGTGTAAAACGGATAGCCTTTGTGTTGGCCTATCACCATGCCTTGACTGTTGATGAAGTTTCCGCCAGCAACACTCTCTTCTAAAGTTGGTACTTTATGTTTTAAAAAGGCTCGGTAATCGTTCTCAGGCACAAAGCAAATTTCGTAACTCTCGCTTTTTTTGGCCAATTCTTCTTGCCCCATATCCAAAGCCATTTGTCTAATATCGGCTTTGGCAAAACTACCCAAAGGGAATTTGGTTCGTGATAGATTTTCTTGCGAAACCCCCCAAAGCACATAAGATTGATCTTTATTTTCGTCTTTCCCTTTAGAAATTACATAACGTTCGCTTTCCAATTGGCGTATATTGGCATAATGCCCAGTGGCTATAAATTCGCAATCTAGTTTATTGGCTCTTTTCAATAAAGCTTCCCATTTGATATGGGTATTGCACAATACACAAGGGTTTGGTGTGCGGCCAGCCAAATATTCGTCTACAAAATTGTCGATTACAAAATCGCCAAATTCATCTCTAATGTCTAAAATATAATGAGGAAATCCGTAATTAACGGCCAAAGTACGGGCATCGTTTATGCTGTCTAAACTGCAACAACCAGTTTCTTTGCTGCTTCCGCCCGAAGTGGCGTAATCCCAGGTTTTCATGGTAAGCCCAATTACTTCATAGCCTTGCTCGTGCAACATTACTGCTGCTACCGAACTGTCAACCCCGCCACTCATGGCTACCAAAATTCTACCGTGTTTACTCATTGCCTAAAATCAATTACAAAAGTAAATGTTTTTACCGAATTTATATCAGTCAGACGTCTTTGCAATGTAAAAAGCAATAGTTGTAAGAACGATAAATAGTTTTAATTTAGATATCAGCTAAAATTAATACCTTAGTTTTTTATTGATCATGCGATTTAAACTTATGAGAATAGCACTTTTTTGTTCCTTTTTAATGATTGCTGTAAGTGCAAAGGCACAGCAAAATTTAGTAAAATATGTAAACCCTTTAATTGGTACCGAAAAAATGGGGCATACCTATCCCGGTGCTACGGTGCCTTTTGGTGCAGTACAATTGAGCCCCGAAACAGATACCATCTCTTATGAGGTAAATGGAAAGTACAATGGCGATGTGTATAAATATTGTGCAGGCTACAAATATGAAGACAAAACCATTGTAGGTTTTAGCCACACACACTTTAGTGGAACTGGGCACTCAGATTTGGGCGATTTTTTAATTATGCCTACACAAGGTAAATTACAAATGAACCCAGGCGTGGCCAGCAATACCAAAAGTGGTTTTCGATCGGCTTTTTCGCATGCCAATGAAACAGCACAAGCTGGATATTACAAAGTAAAATTGGATGACGATAACATTACTGCAGAACTTACTTCGACACAAAGGGTGGGCATGCACCAATATACTTTCCCTAAATCAGACCAAAGCCATATTATTTTAGATTTAATGGCAGGGATTTACAATTACGATGATAAAACGGTGTGGACTTATGTACGTGTAGTTAATGATACTTTGGTAACCGGTTACCGCCAAACCAATGGATGGGCACGTACCCGAACTGTTTATTTTGCCATGAGTTTTTCTAAACCATTTAAAAGTTATGGCCAAAAAAATTATGATTCTAAACAAGCTTACAGAGGTTTTTGGGGCAAGTTTGACCAATCAAAAAACTTTCCAGAAATAGCTGGTAAAAAAGTAAGAATGTATTTTGATTTTAACACCAATGAGGACGAAAAAATTAAGATAAAGTTTGCCCTTTCGCCGGTGAGCCAAGAAAATGCTTTGCAAAATATGCGTGCAGAAATTACTGGATGGGATTTTGAAAAGGTAAAAACCCAAGCGCAAGAAACTTGGAATAAAGAATTGAATAAAATTGCCGTTACGGCCAGCGAAGCTGACAAAACAAATTTTTACACGGCCATGTACCATGCTTTTATCAATCCTACAACCTATACGGATGTAAACGGACAATACAAAGGATTAGATCAAGGCGTGCATACCGCAAATGGATTTACCAATTACACGACGTTTTCTTTGTGGGATACCTATAGGGCTTTGCATCCGTTTTTTAATATCATGCAGCCAAGTAGAAACAACGATATGGTCAAATCGATGTTGGCCCATTACGAACAAAACGCGTTACAAATGTTGCCCATTTGGTCGCATTATGCCAACGATAATTGGTGCATGAGTGGTTACCACAGTGTTTCGGTAATTGCCGACGCCGTAATTAAAGGGGTGTACAACGGCGATGCCAACAAAGCTCTAGCTGCTTGCGTAGCCACGGCCAACAAACGCAACTACGAAGGCATTGGCTATTACATTGATTTAGGTTATATCCCTGCCGAACGGAGTGGGATTTCTGTTTCAAACACATTAGAGTATGCTTACGACGATTGGTGTATCGCCCAAATGGCTAAAAAATTAAACAAAATGGACGTGTACCAAACCTTTATCAAACGTTCGGGCAATTGGAAAAACAATTTTGATACCGTAACAGGATTTATGCGTCCAAAATTGGCCGATGGCACCTTTAAAAAAGATTTTGACGCTTTAAGTACACACGGACAAGGTTTTATTGAAGGGAACAGTTGGAATTACAGTTTCTTTGTACCACAAGATCCAGCAGCTTTAATGCAGCAAATGGGAGGTAAAAATAAATTCGCAGCTCGTTTAGATACACTTTTTACCATGCACCTGCCTGATGAATTTTTTGCCGAAACGGAAGACATTACCCGCGAAGGAATTATTGGTGGCTATGTACATGGCAACGAGCCAGCCCACCATGTGGCTTATTTTTACAATTGGGCCGATCAAGCGTATAAAACTCAGGCACAAGTACGCAGAATTTTAAAAATGCAGTATAAACCAACGCCTGATGGTTTAGGTGGCAACGACGATTGCGGACAAATGAGTGCGTGGTACATGTTTTCTTCATTGGGCTTTTATCCAGTTTCCCCGGGTGGCGACGAGTATGCCTTAGGTTCGCCTGCGGTAAACAATGCAACGCTGACTTTAGAAAATGGCAAAACTTTTAGTATCGAAGCCATCAACCAAAGCGATAAAAATATTTATGTACAAAAAGTGCTACTCAATGGCCTAGTACTCGAAAAACCTTTTATCAAACATAGCGACATTACCAAAGGCGGTAAATTGACTTTTTATATGTCGGCAAAACCTAAAAAAGTATAATTTTGCCCAAATAGACATTTTTAATGAAAGTAATCATCGCTGAAAAGCCTTCCGTTGGTAAAGAATTGGCAAAAGTTTTTGGAGCAACCACTCGCAAAGATGGGTACATAGAAGGGAAAGGGTATTCTTTTACTTGGGCTTTTGGGCATTTATTACAATTAGCACCGCCACAAGAGTATGGATTTATTGGATGGCGTAGGCAGCATTTACCCATGTTACCTGCAAAGTTTAAATTGGCCATTCGTAAGGTAAAAACAAAAGATGGATTTGTAGACGATCCAGGCGTAAAAAAACAATTGGCCGTAATTAAAAAACTGTTTGATGAAGCTACCGAAATTATTGTTGCAACGGATGCTGGGCGTGAAGGGGAGCTTATTTTCCGTTACATTTACTATTATTTGAAATGTAAAAAACCATTTAAACGCTTGTGGATTTCTTCGCAAACCGATGAAGCCATTAAAGATGGATTTAGAAACCTAAAACCAGGTACAGATTACGATACGCTTTTCAATTCGGCGCATTGCCGCTCAGAATCAGACTGGCTAGTAGGCATGAACGCTACACAAGCATTAAGTATTTCGGCAGGCTCAAAAAGCGTACTTTCTTTAGGGAGGGTACAAACACCAACCTTAGCCATGATTTGTGCTAGGTATTTGGAAGCCAAAAACTTTGTGCCGCAAACTTATTATCAAATCGCTATTCAATTAGATAAAGACGGACAACTATTCAAGGCCATATCATCAGTTAATTTTAAAACCCAAACCGAAGCGCAAGAAATTTTTGATAAAGTGCAAGATGTAGCTTCGGGGTTTACTACTGGTGGAAACATTACGGCTGTAGAAGCAAAGCCACGCAAAGAACCACCTCCGCTCTTGCACGATTTAAGTAGCTTACAACAAGAAGCCAACAAGAAAAATGGATTTACGGCCGATCAAACTTTAAATCTGTTACAAAATTTATACGAGAACAAATTGGTTTCTTATCCGCGTACAGGAAGCAGATATATTGGTGATGATGTTTTTGCCAGTGTGCCCAACTTAATTGCCGAGCTTACACAACATCCTGATTTTGGTAAGCAAGCTGCCTTTTTGCAAACGATAAGTTTAAACAAGCGTAGCGTAAATGCTAAAAAAGTAACCGATCACCACGCTGTTTTGCCAACTGGCGTAAAGCCTTATAACTTAAGCAAAGATCACCAAGCGGTATATGATATGGTGGCTGGCCGAATGCTGGAGGCTTTTCATCAAGAGTGCGTAAAGGAAATTACTAAAATCACCATCGAATCGGGTACTGTTTTTATTGCCAATGGAACTGTAATTCAATCTGCTGGTTGGCGATCGGTATTTAACGAAACCGAAGATGATAAAAAAGACGAAGATAATCCGGCCTTGCCAAAAGTGAAGGAAGGCGATGTACTGCCGATCGTAAACAAAGCATTGCTCGAAAAACAAACCAAGCCAAAGCCGCTTTATAATGAAGCTTCTTTGTTAAAAGCTTTAGAAACTTGTGGTAAAGAAATTGAAGATGAAGAGTTACGATATGCCATGAAAGAGAGTGGATTAGGTACGCCAGCTACACGTGCCGCCATTATTGAAACGCTACTTACTAGAGAGTATATTATTCGTGAAAAGAGAAATTTGGTGCCTACCACCAAAGGTTTAGCCGTTTATGAAGTAGTAAAGGATAAAAAAATAGCCCAAGCAGAACTTACTGGGCAATGGGAAAAACGTTTAGAAGAAATTCGTGCTGGTGCATCTGTAACTGATTTTAAGGCCGAAATTTCTGAATACACCAAAACCATTACGCAAGAACTTTTGTTGGCCGGCGTGGGCATATCAGCGCAATTGGAAGGATTACCTGCCGCTGGATAGCTTTAAAATTGTATATTTATGGTAATGAACCGCAAACATTTTCTTTCTCTAATTCCAGCAACGCTGCTTTTAAATCCTTTAAAAAGTAAAGCTTCGCTTAAGGTAAACGAGTCTACTCGAATTAAAATACCTCCTTATTTAGTGCAAGGTGATAAAATTGGAATTACTTGTCCGGCAGGTTTTATGAGCGCCCAAGAAATAAAACCCGCAGTAATACAACTCGAAAGTTGGGGTTATACAGTGGTGATAGGCAAAACGGTAGGCGCCAAAGATTTTACTTTTGGAGGTACCGATGAGGAGCGTTTGGAAGATTTGCAACAAATGTTGGATAATCCAGAAATTAAAGCTGTGATGTGTGCTAGGGGTGGGTATGGAGCTATAAGAATACTCGACTTATTAGATTTTAATCAATTTAAAGCCAACCCAAAATGGCTGATAGGATTTAGTGACATTACCATTTTACATAGCCATTTAAATAGCATTTGTGGAGTAGCCAGCATCCATTCAAAAATGTGCAATAGCTTTCCTAGCGATTGGAGTTTAGCAGAGCCGATACAAATTGAAACCATCAATTCTATTGCCAATGCGCTAAAAGGCGAAACCATGAAATATACGGCAAGCTATCATCCTAGAAATAAATTGGGTATGACCAAAGCTGAACTTATTGGTGGAAATTTGCGCTGTATAGAAAACTTAGCAGGTAGCAAGTCAGAAATTAAAACCGATGGTAAAATTCTATTTTTGGAGGATACAGGCGAATATTTATACAGTATAGACCGCATGTTTCATAACTTGAAGCGCAGTGGAAAACTTGATAAACTAAAAGGATTAATTATTGGCGGTTTTAAAATTAAAGCAGATGACGAAGGTCAGGAGTTTGGCAAAACATTGGTTGATATCGTTTTAGAAAAAGTTAAAGAATTTGATTATCCTGTTTGTTTTGATTTTCCTGTAGGGCACCAACGTGCAAATTTTGCATTAAAATGCGGTATAAAACATACATTAGAGGTGTCAGAACAAGGTACACTACTAACCGAAGCCTAATTTTATGTAGCAGCAATCCAATAAACTTCGGTTTCTTTGTACCGCGATGCTACGGTAATTTGCGTGCCGTTTGCACGATCTGCAAATAAACGTGCTACCAAATCTGGGCAATTGTTATCCTTACTTAAATGCGACAACAAAAGATGGCTCATAAAAGCAGGTTTGTGACAGGTAAACAAATCTAAGGCTTGTTGGTTAGATAAATGCCCGTGATCGCTTTTAATTCGGTTTTTTAAATAAAAGGGATAACTTCCTTTGTCGAGCATTTCTTCGTCGTAATTGGCTTCTAAAAAAGCAGCATTGCACAATTTG
>CANHHZ010000086.1 GCA_947460275.1 Sphingobacteriaceae bacterium
GGAACTCTTGCCGCTAAATCTTCAGATGCATCTTCTTCTTCAATAACGCTATCAATTTCTTCGTCGGCTTTTATAAACTGAATTTCATATCCAAACTCATCGGCTACGATAGTTAAAGTTTCTGCATCTAAACGTTGGTTAATTGAAACAAACATCCCCAAGCTCATACAAGTACCTATAATTTTAGTTACGGGCACATCCATCATATTGGCCAATTCGTTTGCCGTAACAAATTCGGTAACCTTTAATACTTTTGATTGTAATTGCTCTTCGGCTGCTGCTTCTTCTGCTGTTAAAGCAACATCATCACGTTTTTGACGACGTAACTTAGCTCTTTGTGCAAACTTACCAGATTTACCGGCCCCGCTTAAACGAGCAAGTGTAGCTTTAATTTGATCTTGTATTTCTTTTTCTGTTGGCTCTTCTTTAGGGCCACCTGATGGAGATCCAGGTCTAGCATTTCTAAAGTTTGGACGGCCACCAGCTGTATTGTTGGTGTTATTTCTAAAGTCAGGGCGGTTACCAACTGGGGCTGGTGTTCCTGCAGGGCGATTTGTATTTGCGCCTTGTGGCTGTACCGATTGATTTGGTGCACTTCCTGGTGTTTTTTTGCGTTTGCGCTTGCGCTTTGCCGCTTCACTATCGCCCGAAGAAGCAATAGGCTGATTTCTACGATCAGGTGTAGTTGGTAAAACAATTTTACCAATAATATTAGGCCCAGATAATTTTACAGATCGAGCTTTAATTACATCCTCATCTAGATTTACTTTTGGAGCAGCTTCTTTAACTTCGGCTTTTGGTGCTTGCTGCTTAATCGGTTTTTCTTCTACCACTAGCGCAAGTTTCTCTTCTACAACAGGTGTTGGGGCAGGTTTAGCGATAGGTGCTTCTTGTTTAGGCAATACTGCATCTTCTTCTTTTTTAGAAGGACGAGTTTTTGTATTTAAATCGTTCAGATTTATTTTGCCAACAATTTTAACACCTGGCAAAGGAGCATCTTCAGCGGTTGTTTCTTTTGCAGGTTTAGCCGCGGTTGCAACAGGCTCAACTGTTTTGGCAATTTCTACAGGTTTTTCCTCTTGAGGTTTTTCTGTAGCAGGTGTAAATGAATGAAGATTTTTGATTAAGACGCCTTCATTTTCAAACTCATCTTTTTTTCTAGGTGCTTCGGCAGACTTTTCGGCTACTTCAGGTTCATCACGACGAATTTTTCCTATAACAATTTGATTGGCTTCTTCTTTTACGATCTTATCCCCCTGAAACTCTCTTAACAATGTATCATACATGTCTTTTGAAAGTTTTGTAGTGGGCTTATTTTCTACAGCAAAGCCTTTCTTACCTAAATATTCTACCGCAGTAGCAATACCTATGTTAAGCTCCTTAGCCGCTTTAAATAAAATTATGGGTTTGTCGTCTGACATCTATTATCCTAATTATTTACTAAATTTATATACAAAAGTAACGTTTATTCTTATTTATTTCAAGCCTAAGCGTTATTCAAATTCCGACTGTAGAATGCCCACTACTTCTTTTATAGTTTCTTCTTCTAAATCGGTACGTTTTACTAATTCATCTATTGATAAAGCTAAAACACTTTTTGCTGTATCACAACCAATTGCTTTTAACTCATCAATAATCCAGCTATCAATTTCGTCTGAGAATTCTTCAATATCCACATCCTCATCTTCTTCTCCAGCTTCGCGATAAACATCTATTTCAAAGCCGGTCAATTTACCTGCCAATTTAATGTTGTGTCCGCCACGACCAATAGCTAATGAAACCTGATCTGGTTTTAAATATACAGAGGCATGTTTAGTAACGTCGTCTAACTTAATGGAAGTAATTTTTGCAGGGCTTAAAGCACGTTGTATGTACAAAGAAATATTGTTTGTAAAGTTAATTACATCGATATTTTCATTTTTAAGTTCCCTTACTATACCATGAATTCGAGAACCTTTCATCCCAACGCAAGCGCCAACAGGATCAATTCTGTCATCGTAAGACTCTACAGCTACTTTTGCTCTTTCTCCGGGTTCACGTACAATTTTTTTGATGGTAATTAAACCGTCAAAAATTTCTGGAACTTCAATCTCGAACAAACGCTGCAAAAATTCTGGAGCAATTCTAGAAATAATTATTTTTGGCGTAGCGTTAATCATTTCTACTTTCGAGATTACTGCACGTACTGTATCTCCTTTTTTGAAATAATCGGCAGGAATTTGTTCAGTTTTAGGCATCAGCAATTCATTGCCTTCGTCATCCAAAACCAAAGTTTCTTTTTTCCAAACTTGGTAAACTTCGCCTGTTACAATTTCACCAACGCGGTCTTTGTATTTTTTAAAGATTTCGTCTTTTTCTAATTCAAGCACTTTAGAAACTAATGTTTGACGGGCGGCTAAAATTGCTCTTCTGCCAAAGCTTTCTAAGGTAATTTGCTCGATATAGTCATCACCTACTTCTAGGTCTGCATCTAACTGTTTCGCTTCGGCAAGTTCAATTTCTAGATCATCATCTTCAGAAAATCCATCTTCCATTACTTTCCTGGTGCGCCAAATTTCCAAATCTCCATTATCTGGATTCACAATTACGTCACAGTTTTCGTCTGTTCCATATTTTTTTCGCAACATGCTACGAAATACCTCTTCCAGTACACTAATTACTGTAGGGCGGTCGATATTCTTAAATTCTTTGAATTCTTGAAATGAATCGATTAAATTAATATTGCTCATTTTTTATTTAAATGAAATTAAAACCTTAGTTTCTATTATTGTATCAAACGCAATTGATGTTTCTAAAAATTGTGCTTTTTTACCTTTTTCTTTTATTTTTTCTTCAATAACAATCGAAGTTTCGTTTACTGCTAGCAACTTACCTTCTTTAATTTGTCCTTCGTTTAGCTTAACGCTCAAATCTCGACCAATATTTTTATTAAACTGACGTTTTAAGAGCAATGGTTCACCAACTCCAGGAGACGAAACTTCCAAGTTGTAAGCTTTTTCAATCACGTTCTCCTCTTCTAAATGAAAACCCACGTGTCTACTAATTGCTGCACAGTCCTGAATACTTATTCCTTCATCTCCATCTACATGTATGATAAGTTTGTTGTTAAGGAGCAATTTTATACTCACTAAAAACAGCTCAGGCCTATCTGCAATCTTTTCCTCTACAAGTTCTTTTACTCTTTTTTCTACCTGCATATCCTAATTTCTTGCAAAAGAAAAAAGGGGACTCAGTCCCCTCTTCTTTCTCTATTACTCTGCAAATGTACGAAATAATTTTTTATTAATAAAAATATGTTTTAAGGAACTAAACAAAAGCACCGCTATAGCTGAGCATTTTAGCGCTTATGTTAGATATTTTATCGGTAAAGGACCTGCTGCTGTGCTTTCACTTGGTGGCCAACCTTAGCTTTTATAATTTCTTTAGCCGTGGCAAATTTAGCATTGATGATAGTTTGTACCAAGTAGTTTTTGCCTTTTGCAAAAGCTTGATCAGGGGTAAAAAATAAGCTATCGCCCGATAGGTTGAGGGTGCCAGGAAAATCAATTTCCATAGTTAAAGTGTCGTTATCGGCAGGGATTTGCGTTACCGAAACCAAGTGCTGATCAGCAGGGGCAGCTTGCAAATTTCTTTCAATTTCAAACTTAGCAGCGGCTGTAATGCCAGAAACTACAATTTTTGAGCTATCAGCAGAAAAGCCAATGTATAATGGCTCATTATTTGTAGTATCGCAAGCGGCTAAAAAAAGGCACGCTAATAGTACTGCTATTTTTATATTTTTGAACATCTTACAAAGTAAACGATATGAAACTTATTTTAGAAATTTTATTGATGGGCTTGGCTATGCTAATTGGCGCTTATATAGTGCCTGGTGTGTCAGTAGCTGGTTATGGAAGCGCAATTGTCGCTGCAGTTTTAATTGCTTGTGCAAATGCCACCTTGGGCTTGGTATTAAGGATATTTACTTTTCCGCTCAACTTTTTAACCTTGGGATTGGTTTCTTTTATCATTACCGTACTTATGATTTTGCTAGTAGATAATTTAATGACAGGATTTAACACCACTGGCTTTTTTGCCGCAACAATTTTGGCTATTGCTGTTTCGATCATAAAAATGATATTAGACTTGGTATTTAACAGCAATAAAAACAAATAGAAACAAAAAAAGCGGGCTAAACGCCCGCTTTTTTTTATTTAATTTTTAAGCATTAACTTAATATACTTCGGCTAATTACCATTTTTTGTATCTCGGAAGTACCCTCATAAATCTGGGTTATTTTAGCATCTCTCATCAAGCGCTCTACATGAAATTCTTTTACAAAACCATAGCCTCCATGAATTTGAACAGCTTCTACGGTTACATCCATAGCCACTTTACTGGCAAAAAGTTTTGCCATAGATCCTTCTAAGGTATAAGGCAAGCCTTGGTCTTTTAGCCATGCTGCTTTATAAACCAACAAACGAGCTGCCTCAATTTGAGTAGCCATATCGGCCAACTTAAAGGCAATTGCTTGATGATCAGAAATAGGTTTACCAAAAGATTTACGTTCTTTCGAATAAGCCAAAGCCATTTCGTAAGCGCCAGCAGCAATGCCCAAAGCCTGAGCTGCAATACCTATTCTTCCGCCTTCTAAAGTTTTCATGGCGAATTTAAATCCAAATCCATCTTCGCCAATGCGATTTTCTTTAGGCACTTTTACATCATTAAACATTAATGAATGCGTGTCAGAACCTCTGATACCCAATTTGTTTTCTTTGGGGCCAATGGTAAATCCAGGCGCTCCTTTTTCTACAATAAACGCGTTTATCCCTTTGTGCTTTAATTCTTTGTGTGTTTGTGCAATTACCAAATAAGTACTTGCTGTGCCGCCATTAGTAATCCAATTTTTAGTGCCGTTTAGCAAATAGTAATCGCCCATATCTTCGGCGGTTGTTTGTTGGGATGTGGCATCAGAACCCGCTTCGGGTTCCGACAAACAAAAGGCCCCAATTTTCTCTCCAGCAGCCAAAGGCTTTAGATATTTTTCTTTTTGAGCTTCAGACCCATACGCTTCAAGGCCATAACACACCAAAGAATTGTTTACTGAAACTACCACAGATGCAGATGCATCAATTTTTGAAAGCTCTTCCATCACCAAAACATAAGAAACGGTATCCATGCCGCTTCCGTTATATTTGGGGTCAACCATCATTCCTAAAAAACCTAGTTCGCCTAATTTTTTTACTTGCTCGGCCGGAAACTTTTGGTGCTCATCTCTATCAATTACACCAGGCATGAGTTCTATCTGCGCAAAATCTCTGGCAGCCTGTTGTATCATTGATTGTTCTTCACTTAATTCAAAAAACATAATAAAAATCTATAATTGGTTAGATTTTTCAAAAATAGCACTTATTACTTAAATTACTATGGTTGCATAGTAATTTTTTGGCAATATCTTTTCAAAAAGCTGTTTTAGTAGCTTTTACGTGGGGTAGCATTAACTAAAAAAGAAGAAAATTATTTCAAAAGTTTGTTGTTGTCGTCTGGAAAAACAAGAATAGGTTTGTATGCTTTGGCCTCGTTGATTGGCAACGAACCGTAAGACATAATAATTAAGATATCGCCAACTTGTACCTTACGTGCTGTTGCTCCATTTAAGCAAACAATGCCTGTTCCTCTTTCGCCTTTTATGGCATAGGTTTCAAAGCGTTCGCCATTGTTGTTGTTTACAATTTGTAGCTTTTCGTTGGGGATAATATTTGCTGCATCCAACAAATCTTCATCGATGGTGATGCTGCCAACATAATTAAGTTCTGCCTGTGTTACTTTAACACGGTGTATTTTCGATTTTAAAATCTCGATAATCATATCGCAAAGTTAGGAATAAGTTTTGAGTTGCGTGCTTGAAGTTCTCAGTTGAAAGTAAAAAGCTATTCGCTATTGGCTTAACCGAGTTATTAGCCAAGCAATTCATTGTCAATCAATCGAGTTTCGCCAACTTTTGCCGCCACTAAAGCTACTGGATTTTTTTCATTTTTATCTGCAATTGGCAATAAGGTGTCGCCATTAACGATGGTAAAATAATCGAGCACTACCCCTGGTGTATTCTTAATCATGGTTACGGCTTGAGATAAGAGTTCAGTTAAAGAAAGTTGTTTAAAATTATCTTTTGCAAAAGCGAGCGATTTGCTCAATATCAAGGCATTTTTTCTGTCGGAAGTAGATAAATGTATGTTTCGTGAACTCATGGCTAAACCATCTTCTTCCCTTATGATAGCACAAGAGACCAATTTTACGGGTAAGTTAAAATGGTTAATCATATTTTTTATCATCAGGACCTGTTGAAAGTCTTTTTGTCCAAAAAATGCAACATCAGGGTTTACGGCATCGAAAAGTTTTTTTACAATTTGAGTAACGCCTTGGTAGTGCCCTTTTCTAAATTCACCTTCTAACAAAAACTCGGCGGGGCCCAAGTTTATTTGCCAATTTTCTGGCGCAGGATACATTTCTTTCACTGATGGCATAAAAACAACATTGCAACCTACCTTTTTAAGCAATTTAATATCGTGCACTAGCGGCCTTGGGTATTTTTCTAAATCTTTTGGGTCAGTAAATTGCGTTGGATTAACAAATATGCTGCATACCACAACATCTGCTTGTTGCTGCGCCATTTTTATAAGCGACAAGTGGCCTTTGTGCAAAGCACCCATCGTAGGAACTAAGGCAACTTTCTTTTTTTCGTTTTGAAAAGTCTGCAAGAAAGTTTTTAATGCTTTAATGGTATGTATTATTTCCAAATCAATTTTTTTAAGGCGCTAAGTTGCATATTTCTATAAAACTTACAAAGCGTATTGCATAAGATATTGATAAATACTAATATTTTTCGTACCTTTGCACCTTGATAATCTTTAAATTAACATCATTTAATTAAAATATGGAGATGGCAAAAACGAAGCTACTGATTGTTACCCACGAGATGTCGCCTTTCCTCGAACTTACAAAAATTTCAGAAATTACCCGTCAATTACCACAAGCAATGCAAGATAAAGGATTTGAAATCCGTATTTTGATGCCTAAGTTTGGTAATATCAACGAAAGAAGAAATAGATTGCACGAAGTGATTCGTTTGTCGGGAATGAATATTATTATTGACGATAATGACAACCCTTTAATTATAAAAGTGGCCTCGATACCGGCAGCACGCATGCAAGTATACTTTTTAGATAACGAAGATTATTTTCAGAGAAAATACGTTTTCAGAGATAAAGAGAATAAATTTTATGCGGACAATGACGAGCGTACCATTTTCTTTTGCAAAGGTGCATTAGAAACGGTTAAAAAACTTGGTTGGGCGCCAGATATTGTACACTGTCATGGATGGATGACCTCTTTGATACCTGCATATATCAAAACCACATACAAAAATGATCCTACTTTTAAAAATTCGAAAGTAGTGTATTCTGTATACGAAAACTGCTTTAGCGAAAGTTTAAATGCAGATTTACACAAAAAAGCGGTAATGCAAAACATGACCGAAGAAGACACTAAAACTTTTAAAACGGCAAATTGCAGCAGCCTACACATGGGCGCCATAAATCATGCTGATGCAGTGGTTTTGGCTGATGCAAACGTTGATAAAGATGTGTTAAAATTTGTTAAAGATTCCAATAAGCCAACTTTAGCCTTTAATTTAACCGAAAATTACGAGAACTTCTTCAATTTTTATGAAGAAATCTCTAGTGAAGAATTGGTTTCAGTAGCTTAAGAAGCATTATTTAATTTTACATATGAAATTTAAAAAAATAGACTTATTGACCCTGTTGATAGGTCTTTTTCTTTTCGCTTCTTGCGAAAACACATCAACAATTGGATTAAACGTAGATCCAAGTATTGCTATAAAAGGAACTTTGGTAGATACAATTTCCATTAGCTCTAGAACAATAGCAGAAGAAGCAACTGCTACCACAAATGCAACTAGGCATCCGCTAGGGTATTTATCCGACCCCCTTTTTGGTACCACTGAGGCCAGCTTGGCTATGGTTGTAAATTTACCTGTAGACGCCTACAACTTTGGCACCACACCTACTTTAGATTCAGCAATTTTGGTGTTAAATTATGGTGGAGAATTTTATGGAGACAGCACGGCGAACTATACCATAAATGTGCGCCAACTCAATGTAAATTTATCTCGAGAAACATCGTTCCTGAGCACAAAAGATTGGTCTTTATACACCAATAGCACCATACTAGGGAGCAAAACTGGAAAAATTTATCCCAATACAAAATTCAAAGTATCGGATATTGTGACTGGCAAACCTGATACACTCAAAACAGTAACCCCACAAATTAGAATTTCATTAAACAAAACGTTTATCGAAAATAACATCATTAACATCAATGCCGATAACTTAAAATATAACGCCAACTTTAACCGCTTCTTGGGTGGACTTCACATCGATGTAAGTGGTGTAACAGGAAGGGGTGGGCTAATGTTTTTTAATTTTAGTAGCGAAAACACTGGTTTAATGCTCTATTATAAAAAGCAAAATCCACCAAC
>CANHHZ010000087.1 GCA_947460275.1 Sphingobacteriaceae bacterium
TAAGCTATCGGTATAATGATAACCAGAGCAACCGTCCCAACCATTTAAACGAGTATCGGGGCCAGGTTGTATCATTCCAAAAGGAAGCGCAGGGCCAGGGTAGGTATGTCCATGTCCGCCAGTACCTATAAATGGATTTACATATTGGTTGTAGTTTTTTGTGCTTTGCGCAGACGAAAGCTGAACGATAAGATAAAGAAAAAGTGTGATTTTAAATTTCATAAGTAATAATTTAATTAGGCTAAAGAGGTGCTTTTACGTTTTCAATTAGTTGTTTTACTATTTCAACAGCGGTTTGTTGATGTTGATATTCATCGGTTTCGTTGCCCATTGTGCTATTTGTGTTTCGAAATTTCATTTTACTTTTCACAAACACCCTTGCCGATGCGTGTACAGTTTTTGCAGCTGTACTTGCTAATAATTGTATAATATTTTGAGGATTTACTCCTGCGCCAGGCATAATTTCAATACGGTCATTAGCCTGCTTTACCAGTTGCCCAATCACTTCTTTACCTTCTATAGCAGTAGCAGCAGCACCCGAGGTGAGTACGCGAACAATACCTAAATTGATTAAATCTTCTAATGCATTAAAGAGATTTTTGCTCATATCAAAAGCACGATGAAAAGCTACAGGCATTGGTTTGGCTAGTGCAATAAGTTCTGCGCAGCGATGGGTATCTATTCCGCCATCTTCGTCTAGAATTCCAAGTACAACTCCATCACAACCTAATGATTTACAAATCTTTACATCTTCTTTCATTAAGTTAAACTCTATGTCAGAATATAAAAAATCTCCTCCACGCGGACGAATAATTGGCCAAACTTGGATGCTTAGATTCTCTTTGCAAAGTTTAATTTGGGCATAACTTGGCGTGGTGCCGCCTTCGAACATATTATCGCAGAGCTCAATTCTTTTTGCTCCACCATTTTGAGCTGCAAGTGCAGATGTATACGAATTGGCACAAATTTCTAGGTCGAACATATTTTAATAATAGCTTTTACCTTTAATCACCAAGTCTTGTTTTTCTTCATCGCAAACGGCATAACTAAAGCCTTTTTGTATAGCATAGGCGCCGTATTCGCCATTTTTGTTGAGCGCCAAAAAACCAACTTGTATATTTTTTGCTGTTTCTGGTTTTTTCTTAATGATGCGCATAACAGCTTCTTTGCAAGCATCTTCAGGGCTATAACCTTGCCTCATTAACTCAACTACCAAAAAAGAACCTACATTTCTAATCACTTCTTCGCCAACCCCAGTTGAGGTAGCTCCACCAACTTCATTGTCTATGTACAAGCCCGCTCCAATGATTGGGCTATCGCCAACACGACCATGTAATTTATAAGCCATTCCGCTTGTTGTACAAGCACCGCTTAAATTTCCGTTTGAATCTAATGCTAGCATCCCAATGGTATCGTGGTTATATTGATTTCCAGGTAATTTTTGAGGTGCTGCTTTATCGTAAAGTTTATTTTCGATATTGATTACAGGATTATACTTGGCGGTTTTAAGCCATTCTTTCCAAGCTTTTTCACTAGCAGGAGTAAGAAGGTTTTCTTTTTTAAATCCTTGTTCTAAAGCAAATTGTAAGGCACCATCACCAGCCAAAATTACATGAGGTGTTTTTTCCATTACTTTACGCGCCACAGAAATTGGGTGCATGATGTGCTCTAATGCCAAAACTGCACCACAATTGCCTAAATGATCCATAATACAGGCGTCTAAAGTTACTTTCCCATCTCTATCTGGCAAGCCTCCATAACCAACGCTTTGATTGGTTTCGTCTGCTTCGGGTACCCAAACACCTTGTTCCACAGCATCTAAAGCGTTACCGCTCTTGCTCAAAATTTTCCAGGCATCGGCATTGGCGGCCACGCCAAAATCCCAAGTAGAAATCACAATGGGCTTTTTTATGTTTTTAGCTTTTGGAATGGTTATTCCATTAGCCATACTTTTTTTACCCATGGAAAATAGGGCTGCAGATATAGCGGTGGCTTTAATAAATTTTCTTCTATTGAACATGATAGGATTATGGGTTTATTTTAAAATTGTCAGCATCCTTTAAAAAGGGAAACTGTCTTCTTATTTTTACTAAATCTTGGTAGTTGATGCTAAATGTATACAAATCTTCATCCTCTGGTTTATAGTAAACAGTATTACCCAAGGCATCCATACACATTGAATGACCGCTATGATATACTTGGTTTCCATCATGTCCAACTCTGTTTACACCAATTACATAACTTTGATTTTCTATGGCTCTGGCTTGAATAAGTGTGCGCCAATGTGCCGATCGTTTATCGGGCCAACTGGCAACCAACAATAAAATATCGTATTGCGAATTTTCGTTTCGTAACCAAACAGGGAAACGCAAATCATAACAAATGGCCAGTTTAATTTTCCAACCTTTTAAATCAACAATTAATGCTTTTTTTCCCGCTGTAAAGCTTTTATCCTCATCACCCAATCCAAACAAATGGTGTTTATCGTAATATTGATAATCTCCGTTGGGGAGCATCCATATTAATCGATTGTAATAATTGCCTTCTTCTTTGATAATTAAACTTCCCGTGACTACACAATTGTAAGTTGCAGCAGTTTTATGTAACCATATCATGGTTTTACCTCCCATTTCTTCGGCGAGTGCTTCTGCATTCATTGTAAAACCGGTATTAAACATTTCGGGCAGTACAATTAGGTCGGTTTTTTCCCTCAAACCGTCTTCCAATTTTAGCGAAATATTTTGAAGATTTTTATCAATACTTTCCCAAAACAAATAGGCTTGAAACACAGTAACTTTTAAGTTTTCGATTTGGAGGTATTGTATAGGATCCATTTGTAAAATGTGGTTTAAATTAAACTTTCATTAACATTTCTGCGGCTTGCAAGAGGGTATTGTCATTTTTGGCAAAACAAAATCTCAAAATTTTATCGTCTTTCCCTTTGGTGTAAAAAGCCGAAAGAGGGATGCTAGCTACGCCGAAGGTGGTAAGTAATCTTTTTGCCATTGCTATATCAGGTTCTTCGCTTATTTCACTGTAGTTAACACACTGAAAATAAGAACCTTTACAAGGTAATAATTTAAATTTAGTTTCGCTTAACAAGGAGCGAAAATAATCTCTTTTTTGTTGAAAAAAAATCGGTAATTCTTGATAAATATTTTCTGAATTAAGGTATTCGTAAATCCCATATTGCATTGGCGTATTAACGCTGAACACATTAAATTGATGTATTTTTCTAAATTCTTTCATCAATAATTCTGGGGCTAAACAATACCCAATTTTCCAACCTGTAGTGTGCAAAAGCTTTCCAAAAGAGGCCACCACAAAACTTCTTTCTCTTAACTCTGGATACTGAGCTACGCTATGATGTTTCTCTCCATCATAAATAATATGCTCATATACTTCATCGCTTAGAATTATAATATCAGTGTTTTTTGTAATTTTAATGAGTTCGTCAATATCATTTTTACTCAAAATACTTCCGGTAGGGTTGTGAGGACTATTTAAAATAATCATCTTGGTGTTGGCTGAAAAGAGTTTTTTAACCATTTGCCAGTCAATCTCATAATTTGGAGCGTACAGTTCAAATGGTTTCACTAAGCCTCCAAATAATTTTACGGTAGGCGAATAGCAATCGTAAGCCGGCTCAAATATAATTACTTCATCGCCTGGGTTAATTAATGCTGCAATAGCTGTAAAAATAGCTTGTGTGCCACCTGAGGTAATGGTAATCTCGTTGTCGGGATGGTACGAAGCCCCATAAATATTTTCTATTCTTTCGCAAATCAATTCCCTTAAAGGTTGTATTCCCTGCATCGGTGCATACTGATTATGCCCATTTTGAAGTGCTTTATTTACGCATGCTACCAATTTAGGATTGGTATCGAAATCGGGAAAACCTTGCGAAAGATTTACTGCATTGTGTTCTTGAGCTAATTTAGACATCACCGTAAAAATGGTAGTGCCAACGTTAGGGAGCTTAGTATTCAAAATCATATTGGCACTAAAATAGCAATAATCTTATTATAGTTTTATTATCTTGGCAACACATTTGGTTAATTTTAGAGAAATTATTTTCAAAATATGACTTTTAAAACTAAAGAGAGCCGTTTACTGCTCATATTAAGTGCCTTTTTTGTTGCTAATGCAATTCTATCAGAGTTTATTGGGGTAAAGATTTTTTCTGTTGAAGAAACTATTGGTTTTAAAAAGTTAGGAATCAATTTATTTGGTGTACCAAATTTATCTTTTAACATGTCTGCTGGGGTTTTAACTTGGCCCATCATTTTTATCATGACAGATATTATTAACGAGTATTTTGGTGTAAAGCAAGTAAGGTTTTTATCTACTCTCACCGCCATTTTAATAGGTTTTGCCTTTTTTGTAGTGTGGATAGCGATGAAACTCCGGCCTTCAGATTTTTGGTTGATGCAAAAAGTAAATGGACAACAAATAAACATGCTTGTTGCGTTTGATGCAATTTTTGGTCAAGGAATGTGGATTATTATAGGTTCTATTACGGCTTTTTTGATTGGTCAAATGGTAGATGTGGTCGTTTTTCACAAGATTAAAAAAATTACAGGTGAAAACGCTCTATGGTTACGTGCAACTGGATCAACTTTAATTTCGCAGTTGATTGACAGTTTTGTGGTTATTTTTATTGCCTTTTATCTTAATCCAAATTACAACTGGAGCTGGCAAATGGTGGCAGCCATAGGTTTGGTAGGTTATACCTATAAGTTTATTGTTGCGTTATTGATGACTCCTATTTTATATGTTGTGCACAACATTATAGATTCTTTTTTGGGAAAAGATTTGGCCCACAAAATGATAAAAATGGCGGCTAGAGGTTAATAATTTTGTACATAAAACTTTAGGCGGTATTGTATTTTAAAAATCAATTTTCCTGCCTCAAAATATCTTTATTTTTTTAAAACAAATGCTTTAAAAAGTAGTTATTATATTATTTAACTGGCACTTGTTAAGGAAAATACGCATTTTTTTTTGTATCTTGTGCAAATTTATAAGCATTAATGAAGATTTTTATCACAGGCCTTCCTTTAGAAGTAGGGGAAGATGAACTAACAGCCGTATTTGGTGATTTTGGGCAAGTAAAATCACTTAGAATTATTAAAGACCGTGAAACAAACCAAAGCCGCGGATTTGGTTTTGTTGAAATGCCAAATGACGATGAAGCCAAAGAGGCTATCAAAAGAATGAATGGCGGAGACTACAACGGTAACAGAATTAAAGTTGCAGAAGCGCAAGATAAACCAAATACAGGCGGAAACGCTGGTGGTGGTTTTAAACGCAACAACAACAGAGAGCGTAGTTACTAATCGCTTTTTTTTGTTTAACTAATTTTTAGACTAATATTCTATACAACTCATAAAATTATTGCGGATTTTGTTCCGCAATTTTTTTTTGACTATTTTTTCCTAAATTAGTCAAATGAAAGTTGACTACATCGCACTGTCCATCCCAATATTTTTTATACTTATAGCCATAGAATTGGCCTATAATTTTTACAAAAAATTCAATTTTTATCGATTTAACGATTCCATAGCCAACCTAAGTCAGGGTATAGGCCAACAAATTACTGGGCTTTTTATGAAAACCGCTTTGTTTTTTGGCTACAAATATATTTTTGAGCATTGGCGTTGGTTAGATCTGTCCGACAATATTTGGGTTTGGATAATTTTGTTTATTGCAGTAGACTTTTTTTACTATTGGTTTCATAGAATGAGTCATCAAATCAATGCCTTGTGGGCGGCACACATTGTTCATCATCAATCTGAAGAATATAATTTAACTGTAGCCTTACGTCAGTCGTGGTTTCAAGGATGGTTTTCGTGGGTGTTTTATCTGCCGCTAGCCATTGTTGGCTTCTCGCCATTAATGTTTTTGACGTTAAGTTCTTTCAATACTTTGTATCAATTTTGGATACACACTCGTGCGATCAAAAGCATGGGAATCTTAGAATATATCCTTAATACGCCTGCACATCATCGGGTACACCATGGTTCAAATCCTAAATATATAGATAAAAACCACGCCGGAACGCTAATTATTTGGGACAGAATGTTTGGAACTTTTCAGCAAGAAGAAGAAGAGGTATATTATGGAATAACAACCCCTTTGGCCAGTTGGAACCCCGTTTGGGCCAACGTGCATTATTGGGTAGAGTTGTACAACACTGCAAAAAATTCGGATAGCTTTTTAGATAAAATTAGGGTTTTTATTAAACCTCCGGGATGGTATCCTGAAAAATTAGGTGGCTTTAAATATGCACCAGAAATTGATGTAAGCACTTATCAAAAATTTGACACCCAAGCTAATGTTGGGATGATCTTTTATGTCACTGTTCAGTTTTTAGTTGCATTAGGTGCAGGTTCTGCATTGCTGTTTTTATATCCTAAAATGACTTTTATTACCATTTTAGTTACAGCAACTTTTGTAATTTTTACTTTATTAAGCTGTGGTGCGCTATTAGAGCGTAAAAAGTGGTTGAGATATTTTGAATATTTTAGGTTGGCTGCTAGTATCTCAATGTTGATTTTATTTAAAGATCTAGCTTTTTTTAATACCCTGCTTATTGCGGTAATTACCTTGCAGAGCATTTCTTTAATTTGGTTTTACTTTTTACAAAACACCATAATTTATGTTAAAGAAAAATTGGCTGTTTAGTCTAGCATTCGCTATTATTTTTGTTGCCCAATTAATTGTCGAGTGGAATGGACTAACAGTTGTTAATTACATCACCAAGCCCTTAATTACCATTTCTTTGATGGTTTATTACGTAACGCATACCCAACTAAAAGGAAAATTTGCTAAGAAAATATTTTTTGGTTTGCTATTTGGTTTAGCAGGCGATTGTTTTTTAATGCTGCTCAATCAAAACGCTTCGTTTTTTATATTTGGTTTGTTGTCTTTTTTAATAGGACATTTGTTTTACGTTAGCGCTTTTTATCTAGATTTTAAATCCAATCCTGTAATTCAAAAAATGACATCAAGAATTGCTTTGATTGTTTTTGGTATATTTTGTACAAGTTTTTATCTCTATATGCGCCCTTATTTGGGCGATTTAAAAATCCCTGTTTTAGTATATGCTTTTGTAATTTCACTAATGGCCATTATGGCGGTAAACAGAAGGGGACGAGTAAATACTTTAAGTTTTAACCTTATTTTTTGTGGAGCATTGGCATTTTTAGTCTCCGACTCATTATTGGCGGCAAATAAGTTTGTAGGTGCTTTTAATTTTTCGGGAATTGCCATAATGGCAACCTATATGCTAGCACAATACTTAATTACCATGGGCGCTGTGCAACGTAACTTTAAACCTATTTCATAGCCAATTTCATAGCCTTGGGTTTAAAACCAAGGCTATGAAAACATCTACCACCTAAGAACGCATTACCTATGCCGCAATCATTTAACAAAATCTCGATTCATGCCGTTTGGGAAACTAAAGAAAGAACTCCGCTTATTCATTCGAGTGTTGAACAAAAAGTATATAAATTTATTAGCAATCAACTGCGAGAAATTGGTTGTCCTGTGAGGATAATAAATGGAATGCCCGATCATATCCATTGTTTATTCTTACTCAACCCACAAAAATCTATTGCTGAAGTGATTAAACAAATTAAAGGAAGCAGTTCGCATTACATTAACCACAACAATCTCATTTCCGAAAAATTTTCTTGGCAAAATGGATATGCAGCGTTTTCTGTATCTGCCTCGGTTGTAGAAAAGGTGTTCTTATATATTGAAAATCAAAAATTGCACCACCGTAAAAATACATATGATCAAGAGGTTGATGATTTCTTAAAGCTTTATGGGGTTGAAGCACAATAGAATGAGTTTAACAAATGGATAAATCCATTTTAGTTTCACATCCAAACCATAGGCATGGGTTTAAACCCATGCCTATGGTTTATATCTCTATAGACTAGGGTTTCAACCCTAGGCTATAGAGATATGAAATAAATTAAACAATCATTACTCCTGGTTTATTGACAATTGGAATTTTGATGATGTTATTTTCGATAATGCTTTCGGGTAAGAAGATGAATTTCTTGTCGTAAATGTCTTTGCCAATGTAATAGCTCAACCAATATTCGTTGGTGAGGCCAAAAACTTGCGGGTCTATCGCTTCTACGGCGGCAAAAGATTGTGCCTCAACATCGCCAATAAAATGCCTTAATAACGATGTTTTTACTTCTTTGCCATCTTTTTCACCGTAACCCTTAGACGTGATAAATACGCTGGTTATCGGCTCATTTTTAAGGTTGAGAAGGTAAACATTCCAATTTTTTACCTCAGGCGTTTCGCTCATTAGCACCACCGCGATGGCTATATCTTCAACTTTGTTTTCTGGTAAATCTGCCTTCATTGATAAAA
>CANHHZ010000088.1 GCA_947460275.1 Sphingobacteriaceae bacterium
CAGCTTACGCCAAAATTTACTTTTAAAGGAAATGCAGGTTCTGGTTTTAGAGCGCCAAATATTGCTGAAATGGCCGCAAATGGCCGTCATGAAGGTACTTTTAGGTACGAAATTGGAAATAACAACCTAAAGCAAGAATCCAGTTTGCAATTTGATTTAGGCTTAGAATATGCTGCCGAAACAATAACCTTATCGTTAAATGCTTATAACAATTGCATTTACAATTACATCTATCCAGCTAATTTTAATAACGAGGTTACAACGTTTACTGGCGAAAATGGATTGACTACAATTTTGCCTGTTTATCGTTTTGTACAAACCAACGCCAACTTAATTGGCGCCGAGGCTTCGATAGACCTTCACTTGATTAAATCGCTGCATTTTGAAAATACTTTTGGCTATGTAAAAGGTACAAATTTGGCCACCAATACGCCTTTGCCTTTTATACCTGCTGCAAGTATAACCAACGAATTGCGGTTTGAGCCTACCATTAAGGGTTTAAGCGATAGTTTTATAAAAGTAGGCCTGGCTAATGTTTTTAAGCAAAACCGATTCGACATTTTTGAAACATCAACCAAAGGTTATTCTTTGCTAGAGGCTGGTTTTGGTACAGAATTGAAAGTAGGTAAAGACAAAGTAAATATTTGGCTTACGGCACAAAACATCACAAACAAATTATATGTAAACCACTTAAACAGATACAAACAAGTAGGTATATTTAATCCGGGACGCAATATTAGTCTTGGATTTAGCTTACCGCTTTAAGATACTAGGTTGAAAATTTGGATGAGTTTTTGACCTTAGTTAGTTAATAGTTAGCCCCAGTTTTACGCAAGTAAACTGGGGTTTTTTGGTTAACCCTTTTAATTAGGCAGCTGCGCTTTTTGCATAAACGCTACGCTTAGTTTAATATCGGTGGCTAAAATTCTATCAGTTTCATTAAATGTAACTACTTTACGGTATTCACTTACTAATTTTTCAATTTTAACAGATGATTTTTCTGGTAATCTTAATTCTAGTGCTTGGCTTGCTGTCAATAATTCTATAGCCAAAATTCTTTCTAAATTTTCGCAAACACGGAAACATTTTGTAGCCGCATTTGCACCCATGCTTACGTGGTCTTCTTGTCCGTTGCTACTCACAATGCTATCTACAGACGCTGGTGTGCACAACTGTTTGTTCTCACTGGCAATTGAGGCTGCCGTATATTGAGTAATCATTAATCCGCTATTTAATCCGGCATTTTTTACCAAAAAAGGAGGTAACCCGCGTGTGCCAGAAATCAATTGAAAAGTTCTTCTTTCGGAAATAGAACCCAATTCGGCCAATGCCATACATAGAAAATCTAAGGTTAGGGCTAAAGGTTGTCCATGGAAATTACCTGCAGAAATAATCAAATCTTCATCAGGAAAAACATTGGGATTGTCGGTTACCGAATTGATTTCGGTTTCGAAAACCGATTGGATATAATTGATACTGTCTTTGCTGGCACCATGTACTTGTGGCACACAACGAAACGAATAAGGGTCTTGGGTTTGCTTGTCTTGGCGATTGATGAGTTCGCTTCCCTCAAGCCAATTTTTAATTGCCGCTGCGGTAGCCATTTGTCCTTGATGGGGCCTAATTACGTGGCTTAGCGCTAAAAAAGGGTCAATTCTGCAATCAAAAGCATCTATAGAAATGGCTGCAACAACATCGGCCCATGCCGAAAGCTTTTGCGCTTTTAAAAGGCAGAAAACGCCATAAGCACTCATAAATTGCGTTCCATTTATTAAGGCCAACCCTTCTTTGCTTTGTAGTTTTAACGGCTCCCAATTAAATTGTGGGTACAATGAACTTGCACTTATTTTTTTTCCATTGTACCAAACTTCGCCTTCGCCAATTAAGGGTAAGGCAAGGTGTGCCAATGGCGCCAAATCGCCCGATGCGCCCAAGGAACCCTGGGTATAAATAACAGGTAAAACAGCATGGTTGTAAAAATCTACTAAACGCTGTACGGTAGTTAAGGCAACAGCCGAATGGCCATAACTTAGCGATTGTATTTTAAGCAAAAGCATTATTTTTACCACCGTTTTTGGCACTTCTTGACCGGTACCGCAGGCATGCGAAAGCAATAAATTGTGCTGTAATTGGGTTAAATTTTCGTCGGCAATTTTTACGTTTTGTAAGTAGCCGAAGCCTGTATTTATACCATATATTGCCGCTTCGTTATCGAGCAACTTCTTGTCGAGGTAGGTTCTACATTTTTCAATTCGCTCCATAGCCGTATCAGCTAGGCTAATTACTTGTTGCGTGTTGATAATTTGCTCAATAACCGATAGCGATAGCCTTTCGGCGCCGATTTTATACACTTTCATACTCATCTTTGGTGCATCAAAAGTATAAATAATGATTAAATAAAATCGGTTTAACTTTCTAAAATTTCCAATTGGGTTAAAATCTCTTCTTCTGTAATTGGGAAGTTAACATTATTTACAATGCTTTGGTAAACCGCCTCGAATAATGCAGTGTAATCACCTTTCTTAGGCGCTATGGCTGTTGTTTGTTTTTCTCCGTTTAGGGTAATAGTGGTTAGTTTTCCTGCATCTTTTGTTTCTTCGAGGCCGTAGTTTACGTCGGTTGGTTTAATGCCTTGTAGCAGTTGCATTTCTTGCACATCGGCGTGGGGCTTGCTAAAAGAACCATTCATCCCGTTAAGAATAAAAGCATCTTTACTCTCCGCAACCAGCATACTCGCAATTAAAAAAACATTTAAGCCATCTTTATAAGTGAGTTGAATCGAAAAAAAATCGTCTACTTTAGTTCTAATTCTGTTTTTGCTTAATACTTTATAAAATTTATCTGGTTTGCCAAAAAGACAAATGGCTTGATCTAACAAATGCGGACCCAAATCGTAAAGCAAACCGCTGGCTTCATAAGGTTCTTCTTTAAAAAGTTTTGGCCCTATTTCATTTCTATATCTGTCAAATCTAAAATGTACCTCTACCAAATGGCCTAGTACTTTACTTTCGATAATATTTTTTACAGCATTGAATCCACTATCATAACGTCTATTTTGATAAACTAAAGCTTTTTTACCAACTTTTTTTGCCAGTCCAAATATTTCTTTGGCTTGTGCGCTTGAAGCAGTAAAAGGTTTTTCAACCAAAATATGCTTGCCCGCGTTTAAGGCTTGTTTGGCGTATTCGTAATGGGTATAATTTGGCGTATTTACAATCACCAAATCGATATTTTCATCGGCCAATAAATCATCAATAGTGTTGTAACTAATCGTACCTGGATAATCTGCAACAGCTTGCTTTTTATTTCTTTCCAAAACGGCATGCAGTGTAAAACCCGGATGTGTGCTTACAAATGGTGCATGAAAAACCTTGCCCGACATGCCGTAGGCCAATAAACCAACCTTAATTTGCGTATTCATTTAACAAAGCTAAAAATTTGACTTGGATGTGCATTATCTCTATCGTTTTAAATATGTTATAATGTATATTTGTAGCATGAAGCCAGCAGAGATACATGCCAAGTGGAAAATTTTGCAAGATAAAATAGCTGAGGAGTTTGATTCTGAAGCTCCGGATTTAAAAGTAATCTTATTTTTAATAGGTGTGCAAGAATTGGGCAAAGGTCCAGGAAAGTTTAGCAAACGACAAAAAGAAGAACTTATGCATGTTGCCACTTGTAGGTTACTGAGCGAAATGGGTTTTTATGAACTCGAGGGCCTAGACCAAGACGGGTGGCCGCATTGGAAATTGATAAAGGCTGTTCCGGCTTACGCCGGAATGGAGCAAGAACTGTTGTTGAAAGGCTTAGCCATAAGTTATTTTGAAGATATTTACGCTTAAAGAGTGATTTAACTAAAAACCCCGAAGTACTTTTACAACGGGGTTTTGTTTTATATGGGTAGATAGAATATGATCAGTTTTTTTGAGTAATAGCTTCTTTTTTAAGTTGTTCGTTGGCCACAATCACAATCTCTACTCTTCTGTTTTGGGCTCTTCCGTTTTCTGTAGCGTTATCACCAATGGATTCTGCGTATCCTTTTCCTAGTGTAATTAATCGATAAGAAGGAACACCTTGGGCTATGGCGTAATCTTTTACGGCGTCGGCTCTTCGTTCTGATAAGCGCATATTATATGCTTCTGATCCGCGACTATCGGTATGGCCGATAATTTTGATGTCCGTTCCAGGATATTTATTTAAGGATGAGGCCAAGCTTTGAACATTCGTTTTGGCGGCGTCTTTTAATTCGTATTTATCAAAATCGAACAAAATACCACTGTCAAATTTTACTATTATTCCTTCTCCCTCCCGAATGACTTCTGCGTTTGGAATTGCATTTTGAATTTCGGCAGCCTGTTTATCCATGCGCTTACCAATAAACCCTCCTGCCGTACCGCCAACTGCGGCGCCAATTATAGCGCCAACTGCGGTGTTTCCTGCTTTTTTTCCAATTAAACCTCCAAGTACGCCACCTGCTGCAGCGCCAATGCCTACTCCTTTTTGCGTTTTAGTTAACGTGTCGCAACCCTGAAATAAGGTTGCGCTTAATGCTAAAGAAATGGTGAATAAGCCTATTTTGTGTTTTAAATTTATCATGCGATGATTGATTTTTTCTTTTAAGTCTAATTCAAACTTGATGCCAACTAAAATTTTTCTTTAAAATTAAAACCAAAAGGAGTGGTAATGTTTCTTTTTCCTCAAAAATGAAATACATCACTCAATTAGATAAACAGCTATAAACTAATGATGGTCAATTGATTCCCCAAATTGGGGAATCAATTGACCATCATTACGGGATAGACTTCTATTTATGAAATTTATTTACTCCGAAAAATAAGCTTCCAACTCTTTCAGCGTATTTTCATCGGTATGGAAATCTTTGATGATTAATCCTTTTTCTAATAAGATAATTCTATCGCAAACGTCGGTTACATGGTTTAAATCATGGCTTGATATGAGCGTGGTAAGTTTATGCGTAGTTTTTAAGTTTTTGAGCAAGGATTTAAGTCTAATTTGCGTTGTTGGGTCTAAATTTGCAAAAGGCTCATCCAATATCAAAAGCTCGGGTTTTTGCATTAATGCTGCGGCAATACCCACTTTATTTTGGTTTCCTTTAGAAAAATCTCTGATGTATTTTCCTCGATTTAAGATTTCTCCATTAAAAAACTCTTCATATTGCTTAAGATAATCAGCAACGTGGGCCGCACTTAAATTGTGTAAACTGCCAATAAATATAAAATACTCTTCGGGGGTTAAATAATCAATTAAAAAACCTTCGTCTAAGTAAGAAGCGGTATAATTTTTCCAATGCTGGTTTTGTGCTACATTTTCGTTTTTCGATAATATCTCGCCTTCATCTGGTCTAATTAAATCCAACAACATTCTAAAAAGCGTAGTTTTTCCGGCGCCATTGTTGCCCACTAGTCCGATGGTTTCGCCGTCGCCTATGGTCAATTCGCTAATGTTTACCACGGTTTTTCCACCGTAGTTTTTTTTCAAATTTTTACAAGTTATCATGGTATTATTCTCTAAAGCCTTCGGCTATTTTATAGCGTTGTTTTTCAAATTTATTGGTAATTACCTTGACCCAAAAGTTGCGCAAAAGCAACATAAATAGGCCAAATACACCAACTGCAAATAAACCCCAAAACGGATGGTCTAATGTGCCAAATGGCAGATAAATAAATATTGGTAGCAGTATAAATGGCAAGCCCAAAATCATTTGCGAAGCACCTACACCCTGCCAATTAAAGCTGGCGCTTTTGTTAATGTCTAGCCGTTTGTAGTTGAGGGTTGCAAAGTATAGAACCACAACCGTACCAAAGCCAATGTTATACAAATAAGCGGCTAAATGTAGCAATAGCAGCTTCCAGCTCATAAACCCATAAAAACTTGCCAAAATGGTAATCAGGGTAGATGAAATGGTAAACAACAAAAATTTGGCTTTTATAAAATCTTTAAAATCAATTTTATTGGTGAGTAAACCATCAAAATGGCTGCTTTGCCAAGCAAACATAAACTGTCCGTAAGTTAAAATGCTGATGCCTGTCATCATAATTGCGGCAAAAAGCATCATACCAAACGAATCGGTTTTTATCATTTCGGGCTTGTACAATAGCAGTCCGTAGGCCAAAAAGAACAAACCCATCAAGGCCGAACTGCGAGAACGCTTGTGTCTTAAAATCAGTTTAAGCTCTAAAGCAGCCAATTCGCCAACGCGGCCAAACTTGTTTAAAAAAGCATAATCTGTGCTTACTTTTTTATCGTTTTTACTGCTCAATTCCTCGGTATATAAATTAGCTAGTAAATATTTCGAGTTTACGAGAAGCATTAAGGCCGCTGCCAAAGTAAAAAACAATGCAATGAAAGGATAGCGGGCAATAGCCAAAAACGTGTTGTTAGAAACGTTTCGGAGCGAAATGATTTGGTAATAATCTAATCCTATGCCAATTAAAATTAAGGACAAGCCCAGCCCAAAGTACATCACGTTGTTAATTGCTTTGCGCTTCAGGTACAAAATAAAAAAGTTGTTAAAAACGGCGATAGACACCATGGTTAACATGTACATGGCTCCAGTTAACATACCTAAACTGGGTGCTATTTTAACAAATATAAAAGGGAAAAACACAAAGAAAGGCAAGAAATTGAACAGCGAAAAGAGCGATTTTATATTTAAAAAGTTAACAATTTGTCGGCGTGAAATTTTGAGGTGCAAATAGGGAATAATACTAAGTGTTGGCAGCTCTTGCAGTTGCATGCGCAACGCAAATTCTATTAAAAAGTAATATAAAATAAAGGAGTTAAAAACAGTAATGGTGTTTTGACCAGGAAAAATTTTACCAATAAAAAGTTCCATACCAAAGCCAACTACAATGGCCATAGCCAAAAAATAAAGTATAAAAAAGCCCAAAAGTACTTGCGCTACAATGCTGCCTGCTTTGTTTCGGCTACGCCAAAATTCTTTCCATTGGTGGTTTAAAAAGGTACTTAGCATATTAATAATTGTATTTGTTTTTCCAGTTCTGTTTCAGTTTTTCTCTCATTTTTTCTTCTGCCGGATTTTTACCTGGGTCGTACAGTTTTGTCCCGCTCAATTGTTCGGGCATATACTCTTGATCCGAAAAGTTGCCTTCGTAACCGTGCGCATATTGGTAGTCTTTTCCATAGCCTATGTTTTTCATCAACTTTGTTGGTGCATTGCGAATATGTAATGGGACTGGCAAATTGCCAAATTGTTTCACCAAGGCTTGTGCTTTATTTATAGCCTCATAGCTGGCGTTGCTTTTTGCGCTCGATGCCAAGTAGGTTACACATTGCGAAAGGATAATGCGGGCTTCGGGATAGCCAATTACGTTTACCGCCGTAAAGCAGTTATTTGCCAATAAAAGTGCATTTGGGTTGGCATTTCCGATGTCTTCGGAAGCTAAGATTAATAACCTTCGGGCAATGAACAAGGGGTCTTCGCCACCTTCTATCATCCTGGCCAGCCAATACACTGCCGCATTTGGGTCGCTGCCGCGGATAGATTTGATAAATGCCGAAATGATGTCGTAATGTTGCTCGCCCGCTTTATCGTACAAAGCTAAATTTTGTTGTGCATGGGCGAGGACATTTTCGTTAGTAAGTTCTATTTTATTGCCTCCAATGCCGTTAATGGCAATTTCCAATACATTTAAAAGCTTACGTGCATCGCCACCTGATAGCCTAATTAAAGCCTCGTGTTCTTTGATGCTGATCTGTTTTTGCGCTAAAACTTCATCCTTTTTAAGCGCAGTTTGCAGCAAACCCACCAATTCGTCTTCATTTAGCGCCTGTAAAATATAAACTTGGCAACGCGACAGCAAAGCCGAAATGACTTCGAAAGAAGGATTTTCGGTGGTAGCACCAATTAAGGTAACCAAACCTCGTTCTACTGCGCCCAATAAACTGTCTTGCTGACTTTTGCTAAAACGGTGTATCTCGTCTATAAACAAAATGGGCAAACCCATCAAACTATCTTTTAGGGCTGCGGCTTTGTCTATGACTTCTCTAATGTCTTTTACACCCGAATTGATAGCGCTGAGGTTAAAAAAAGGTCTGTCTAAACTTTGTGAAATGATATAGGCTAAGGTGGTTTTGCCCACGCCAGGCGGCCCCCAAAAAATCATCGATGGCAATTGCCCGCTTTCTATGGCCTTACGCAAAACTGCATCTTTGCCTACCAAATGCTTTTGCCCAACGTACTCGTCGAGGTTTTGTGGCCGCATTCTTTCTGCTAAAGGAGGTAGATTTTGCATCGGTCTGGGTTAAAAGTTAAAAGTACAAAGTTGAAAGGATAAAGTGAAATAAAATTGATTTTACAGCCTATTA